>NZ_DAIUJO010000001.1:0-25820 GCF_036848755.1 Sinomonas sp.
GCCGGGTCAGGGCTGGGGCGCGCCGGGTCCTTCCGCGCCGGGTCAGGGCTGGGGCACGCCGCCGGCCATCCCGGCAGGTCCCGGGGGACGCTACAAGGGTGCGCTCTCGCGGCTGACGCCCGCCCAGAAGGGGCTCGCCGTAGCCGGGGTCGCCGTCGTCGTCGTTGCTGGCGCGGGAGCCGCCGTCTACGCGGCGAGCAATTCGGGCAACGGCGCGTCCGCGGCGTCGTCCAATCAGGGCCTGGGCGGAGCGCCGGGCCAGGGGGGCAACGGCCAGGGCCTGGGTCAGGCGGGGGGCGGCCAGAATGGTGGCTTCGCCGGAGGCGGCTTCGGTGGGCCGGGCAATCTCGGCGTCGGCGGGGTGGGCCAGGCTCTGCACGGCGAGTACGTCGTTCAGAACAAGGGCCAGTACGTCACCGAACTCGAACAGACTGGTACGATCACCGCCGTCTCCGGGAGCCAGATCACCGTCAAGAGCGTCGATGGCTACGTGCAGAGCTATGCGATCTCCTCGGACACGACGATCGCCAGCTTCGTGGGCCGCCGTCAGAGCCAGTCCGGCGGCGGTTCGCTCAGCGCCTCGAGCCTCGCAACCGGCCAGGCCGTCCGCCTCACCGCGCTGAAGGACGGGAACGCGGCGCTCACGATCCTCGTTTCATCCACTGCAGGCACAAGCTCGAGCGGCTCAGGCTCTGGTTCGACGAGTTCGGGCCAGAGCAACTAGGGACCAGAGCAACTAGGGGCCAGAGCAGAACAGATCCTTCTTGCCAGAGAAGAACGAAGGCGCCGTTCCCCGCAGGGGGAGCGGCGCCTTCGTCTGGGCCGATCAGTACCAGCCGCTCGCGTAGTGGAACGTGAGGGCGTTGGCGGGGGAACCGTAGCGGTCCTTGATGTAGCCGAGGCCCCAGTCGATCTGCGTGCGGTAGTTGGTTTGCCAGTCGTCGCCGGCGGAGGCCATCTTGTTGCCCGGGAGCGCCTGCGCGATGCCGTACGCGCCGCTGCTCGAGTTCGTCGCCGTCGTGGTCCAGTCGGACTCGAGGTTCCAGAGCTTGACGAGGGCCTGCATCTGGTCCTGGCCCCAGCCGAACTTCGCGAGCTGGCTCGAGGCGTAGGCCTGAGCGCCGCTCGGGTCGTTGACGGGCTGCGTCTTGAGGAGCTCCGCCTTGGCGGCCGCGGCGGCGGCCTGCGCCTGCTGGTCGGCCTGCGCTTTCGAGATCGACGCAACCGTCGAGCGGTCGAAGTCGAGCTTCGCGTCGGCCGTTGCGCTGATGGGGGCAGTGGCGGTCCCATTGGCTTCGGTGGAACCGGCGGGGGAGATATGGCCGGTGCTCGCAGCGGCGCCTCCGCCGACGGCCACGAGGCCGAGGGATGCGGCGACGACGGCGTTGCGGTACCGACCGCCTGTTGCGGTGCCGAGTCCGGCGGTGATGCGGGCGAGACGGCTGGGCGGGGTCGCCGCACGATGCCGGCCGCGCTGGCGCGCAGGCGCGCCCGTAGGCATGGTGATGCTCACGCAAGAAACCTCTCGTTAGCGCCTGCGAAGTTAGCTGCCGGGTTCGGATGCGAGTCATCCGGCCACACCTCGCGGCGCGGCTTCACCCCAGACCTCAGCGTTCCCGTTTCGAGCACAGGGCTCTCCACAGGCCTCTTCGGCCGATTGGTTCCTCCGTCTCTGCCTGCTTCACCCTTGGGTTGCCGGCAGAGTTCGGCGGGCTGCACCCAAAGGAGCACGGGCGATCCCGTGCACTGCCCTACCCTACGTGATGGATCGAGCTTTGTCACATTTGGGTAACAGCACCTGCCCGAGAGGGTCACCGGGCTCCCGCGGTCGCGCCGCACGGAGCCTCCGCCTCCCCCTCTCGGCCGCTGCTTCGAGCACTGGCTGGGTGGCAGTCCACATAATGAGACGGAGGGTGCCCGAGGTGTAAGGGCTTGCACTCCGGCCCGAATTTCGAACATTGTTCGACCGGCCCCGATGAGACCGCCGAAAATGTGAAGATATCGGTTCAGAAATAGGTCCTGCCGAATGGTGAGAAGTATCACAATTCGGAGTTCTGTCTCACCATCCGAGACAAGAGGCCCATTGTTACTTGCTTGTAGCCTTTGTTACGGGCACACTCACTCATGTGAACAAGAACTCAACGGCACTTGCAGCCTTCCGCCCCGGCTCACCCGCCGGCCGGACCATGTGCTGTTGTCGAATGCATAGCTGACTGCCCACCCCCAGCACTTGGCTCTTCGCTCAACCCTGTTCAGCATTCGAAGCCGTCCACGTCGGCTAGTCACATACGAGGTCAGCACTTTATGTCGGTTGCATCCGGATACGTCCACATCTCTGTCCGCAACGCCCAGCGCGCCCAGGCTGCTGCCGGCCGTCAGGCCTTCGGCGGTCGTGCCCCCATCCAGCAGGAGCCCTACGGCGCAGCCCGTCCGCTGCGTCCCGTCGCGGACGACTACGCTCCGATCACCGCGCCGACCCCCGTCGTCGCACCCGGCGCCGAGCCCGTTCGGTCGGTTTCCTCGGACACCGTCGCCCACGGTTTCGTCCTGTACGTCGGAATCTCGGAGGAGCAGGCCGCCGCGGCCGGCTCGTCCATCGCCCGGATCGCCCAGGAGATCCGCGCCTACGCGCAGAACCTCGTCCCCGGCGTCGAAAGCTACGCCGCTGTCGCCGTTGCCCCGTCGGCCGCACAGGGAAGCCCGCTCGACGTCGTACGCTCGACCTTCGGCGATCCGACCATCGGGAGCCGGCCCCGCCCTGAGCCGCGCGTCAGCCAGCAGAACGAGAGCCGCCCGAGCGGCGTCCTCATCGACCTCGCGCGCCGCGAGGTGCACCTCGACGGGGACTCCCTCAACCTCACATTCAAGGAGTTCGAGCTCCTGAACTACCTTGTCGAGAACGGGACGCGGACGGTCAGCCGCGAAGAGCTCCTGGAGAACCTCTGGAAGAACGCCGAGGAAGTCCCCAACGAGCGCACGATCGACGTCCACATCCGCCGTCTCCGCTCGAAGCTCGGACGTCTCGCCAACACGGTCCGTACCGTGCGGGGGCAGGGGTACCGCTTCTACGAGCACCCTGAGGTCATCGTGTGGGCAGCGCCGGAGTACTCCATCTAGGGATCCTCCCGTGCCGCGCGTCGGGGCCTCTACGCTTGCTCCATGAGCAAGCATCACCTCAAGCGCCTTGTAGTGCTGCGCCATGCGAAGGCCGCGTGGCCGGTCGGCGTCCCCGACGTCGACAGGCCCCTTGCAGAGCGCGGGCACGCGGACGCTCCTGCGGCGGGGAAATGGCTCCTCGCCCACAAGGTGGTGCCCGACTTCATCCTGTGCTCCGTCGCGCTGCGGACGCGCCAGACCTGCACGTGGGTCTGCGGTGAACTAGGCGACCTTGCGCCGACGCCCAAGCTCGAGACGGGACTCTACGCGGCGAGCGCGACGCAAATGCTCGCCGTCGTCAACCACGTCCCTGAAACCGTGACCACGCTTCTTCTCATTGCCCATATGCCGGGCGTCCAGGATCTCGTGCTGCACCTCGCTGCTCGGGACTCCGACCAGGACGCCTACCTGGACGCCGCAAACCACTTCCCGACGGCAGGCCTGGCCGTCCTCGAGACCGACAAGGCGTGGGCAGAACTCGACGGGCAGGACGCGCGACTCACCGACTTCGCGGTGCCGAGGGCCGTGAGCCGGAAGCACGGCCACCACTCGCATTAGTCCGAGGCGCCGCCGGCTTGGGCGTGCTCGCCCGAGGAGCGGAAGGCCGGCCGTCTGGCACGCGAGAGCCTTGGGTCCTCGCGCCCGAGGTGCGCCCCGTCGGCGTACGCGAGGCGGACGCGGGGGACCCGGATGCGGTGCGCGACGGCGGGCGGCGCATCGGCCGTGCTGCGAGCCGCCTGCGCGCGGGCCACGCGGCCCCCACCAGCAGGAGCCCGAGCGTGGCGAGGAACGCGACCACTGCGGCGTAGAAGTACGGGTCGGCGTCGCGACTCGAGACGGTCGTGACGGCATCGGGAGCGTCGTCCCACGCAAGGCCCAGCATCCGGAGGAACGCGAGGGCGCAGCCGATTGTCGTCGCCGTCGTCGCGGCGGCCAAGGCTGCGACGACGTAGCGGTTCATCCCCAGGATCGCGTAGAGCGCGCACAGCATGAACGCCGCGAGGGCAGCGATTGCGAGCGCGCCGAGCCACTCCTCGAGGAACCAGGCGGTGATTCCCAGAAGGATCGTCGCCGCCGCAGCACACCAGAGGGCGGCTCGGGCGCTGCGGCGCAGGGGGAGGAATCGCGAGGGGGCCACGGAGCCAGTCTGTCATCGACCGGCGCCACGGATGGGGAGCGCGCGCGGTGTCCCGGCTTCAGGGCTAGAGGCCGTAGGCCTCGAGGAACCGCAGCCAGATCTCGCTCAGGGTAGGGAAGGCCGGCACCGCGTGCCAGAGGCGCTCGAGGGAGACTTCGCCCACGATCGCAATGGTCGCCGACTGCAGGAGCTCGGCGACGTCAGGCCCTGCGAAGCACGCCCCCACGAGCGTCCTCCTTTCCTCGTCGACGAGGAACCGTGCCCAGCCCTCGTAGTCCTCGGCGAGCTGCCAGGCCCCGGCCACGGAGATCGGGAGGTCGACGACGCGTACCCGGATGCCGTGCTCCCACGCCTCTTCCTCGGTGAGCCCTACCATCGCGAGCTCGGGGTCGGTGAACACGACCCGCGGAACTGCGAGCTCGTCGGAGGTGCGTGCGTACCGGCTCCAAGGCGACGGCGCGCCGTCGAGCTTGCCTTTGGCCCGCGCCACGATGGTGTCGCCGGTGATCCGTGCCTGGTACTTCCCCTGATGCGTGAGCATGGCGCGGCCAGAGCAGTCGCCGACAGCGTAGAGCCACGCGTTGCCGAGCACGAGCCCTGTGTCGTCTACGCGGAGCGACGTCGGCTCGATCCCGAACGCCGGCAGCCCCAAGCCGTCGAGCGCGGGGCGCCGGCCGGCCGCGACGAGCAGCCTTGCCGCTCCGAGCCGTCGGCCGCCAGGCAGCGTGACGGTCGCGCCGCCGTCGTCCGTCGGCTCGACAAGCTCGGGGGAGACACCCTCGATGATCTCGACGCCGTCGGCCCGCAGCCCCGCGGCGACAAGCTCGCGCGCGTCCTGGGGGAACGCGCTGAGCAGGCTTCCGCGGGCAAGGACCGTGACGCGCGAGCCGAGGCGTGCGAACGCCTGCGCGAGCTCGGACCCTGCCACCCCCGCGCCGACGACAACGAGGCTCTCGGGGACTTCCCGCGTGCTCGTGGCGTCCGCCGTCGTCCAGTGCGGCGTGCGCTCGAGGCCGGGGACCCTGGGCGTGGACGGTCTGGAGCCCGTGGCGAGGACGACGGCGTGGCGTGCCAGGAGGTCGAAATGGTTTCCGTTGGTGTCGTCGACCGTGAGCCGCTTCGCGCCGGTCAGGCGGGCGCGGCCGCGGACGAGGTGGATACCCGCGCCGTCGACCCAATCGACCTGCGACTGGTCGTCCCAACTGTTGACCGAGTCATCGCGGTGCTTCAGGACGGCGGCGACGTCGAGGTCGCCTGTGACCGCTTCGCGGGCGCCCGGGACCCGGCGGGCGGCGTGCAAAGCGGTGCCGGGACGAAGCAGGGCCTTGGAGGGCTCGCAGGCCCAGTACGAGCAGGCGCCGCCGACGAGGTCGCTTTCTATGAGGGCCACGCTGAGCCCTCCCTTCGCCACGCGGTCCGCGGCGTTCTCGCCGGCGGCGCCGGCACCGATCACGATGACGTCGTACTCGCTCTCCACTCCACAGATGCTACGGGACGGCTCAGCTGTGCCAAGCTCTGGTCGCGGCCGAAGCCGGGCCGCCGCCGGCCCGGGCCGCGCCGGCCCGGGGCAGCGCCAGGCCCCGCGGAAGCGGTTCCACGGGGCCTGGCGTGCGTGTCCGGGACTCGGTTCAGGCCTGGCGCGCCTTGAGCCGAGGGTTCTTCTTGTTGATCACGAAGACCTTGCCGCGGCGCTTGACCACCTGAGACCCGGGCTGGTTCTTGAGCGACCGGATCGATGCGCGGACCTTCATGTGCTGCTCCCTTCATTGTTGAGAATCGTTCTCTTCAATGCTCCGTGCCCCGCAGGTATTCCCGGCACCCCGCGCGCCGACGTCGGCCCCTAGCGCCCTGGCAGGCGAAGGCTGATCCTGTGCGCCTCCTCCATGAGCAGGCGTCCCAGAAGGGCCTGCCGGTCCCCCCGGAACCGAGGCTCGATACCCGTGAACGAGACGGCGCCGACCGGACTCCCGTGGCTGTCGAACACGGCCGCGCCCATGCCCCAGCTGCCTTCGAGCACGAGGCCCGGATTGACGGAGTACCCGCGCAGGCGCGTCTCGGCGAGCTGCCTGCGCACCACCTCCTCGGTGTGCCCGGCCGCAAACTCGCCCGCATGCTCCGGCCAACGCCCCAGCAGTGCCTCCTGCTGCTCTTCAGGAATGAAGGCGAGCATCGCGGTTCCCGCCGAGGCGACGCCGAGCGGGAAGCGGACCCCTTCCCGGAGCACGAAGGACCGGATGGGGAAGCTGCCCTCCTCGCGCAGGAGGCACACGGACTCCGTGCCGCGGAGGATGCTGTAGAAGGCGCTCTCGCCCGATTCCTCGGCGAGGCGTCGCAGGCTGGGCCGCGCGAGCTCCTCGAACGGAAAGCGGGCCGCCGCGGTCGCGCCCAGGAGGAATACCTCCGCCCCCAAGACCCAGTTCCCCGTGGTGCGGTCGACGTCGAGCAGCCCCTCCGCGGCGAGCGACGTCAGGATGCGGTGCGCCGTGGGGCGGGTCAGTCCGGATTCGCGGACGAGTCGGGCGGTCGAGGCCCCGCTCGGACGGCCGCCGACGAGCCGGAGCAGGTTTGCGACACGTCCCACCACCTGAGTGCCCTGGACCGTTCTCGCTTCCATGCTCCTCCTGAAGATCTCGCCACATTGTGGACATCCCCTGCCGGGCTGTCCACAGTATGTGGTCTGCGCCATAGCCACTATTGCGGAAATTCCGGCCTTTTCCTAGCCTCAACGAGAGAAGCGATATGTCCACAAAGTGGTGGTGCCGAAGGAGGCCATGAATGGAAAAGCTGAAAGACGACGTCGCGGGCGTCCTCGGGGAGGTCTTGCACGACGGCGCGACTCTCGCAGTCGGGGGCTTCGGGCTGAGCGGGATCCCGGCGGATCTGATCGAGGCGGTGCGGGAGAGCGGCGTGCGCGACCTGACGGTCGTCTCGAACAACATGGGCGTCGATGGGAAGGGTCTGGGGATCCTGCTCGAGTCGGGGCAGGTGCGCAAGGTCGTGGCCTCGTACGTGGGGGAGAACCGGCTGTTCGCCCAGCAGTACCTGGCCGGCGAGCTCGAGGTCGAGTTCGTCCCGCAGGGGACGCTCGCCGAGCGGCTCCGGGCCGGCGGGGCGGGCATCCCGGCCTTCTACACCCGCACCGGGGTCGGCACGGTCGTGGCCGAGGGCAAGCCGCACGAGGAGTTCGACGGCGAGCTGTACGTCCGGGAGCGGGGGATCGTCGCGGACGTTGCGCTCGTGCACGCGCACACCGCCGACACGGAGGGCAACCTCGTGTATCGGTACACGGCGCGGAACTTCAACCCGGTCGTCGCCACGGCCGGCCGCGTGACGATCGCGGAGGCGGAGGTGGTCGTCGGCGTGGGCGAGATCGATCCCAACCTGATCGTGACCCCCGGCGTGTTCGTCCAGCACCTCGTGCAGGCCCGGGCGCGGGTGAAGGACATCGAGCAGCGCACTGTGCGTCCGCGACGCGAACCCGTGGCCACGGGCGCCTGAGGCGCGGCGCGGCCCCTGCCTTTCCCCGCTCATCCCTTGCGCCGTCACGTCCGCAGGGTGAGGACCCGGCGGAGGTGACGGCGCAACGAGCGCGGTGACGGCGCAACCCAACCGATTCGAGGAGGAGTCCCGATGGCGTGGACAAGAGACGAGATGGCTGCGATCGCGGCCGAGGAACTGCACGACGGCGATTACGTGAACCTGGGGATCGGGATCCCCACGCTCGTGGCCAACAACCTGCCCGAGGGGGTTCGGGTGACGCTGCAGAGCGAGAACGGGCTGCTCGGCATGGGCCCGTTCCCATACGAGGGCGAGGAGGACGCGGACCTCATCAACGCGGGCAAGCAGACCGTGACGGTCCTGCCCGGCGGCAGCATCTTCGACTCCGCGGAGTCGTTCGGGATGATCCGCGGCGGCCACGTGAAGGTCGCGGTCCTGGGCGCGATGCAGGTCTCTGCCGAGGGCGACCTCGCGAACTGGCAGATCCCCGGGAAGATGGTCAAGGGCATGGGCGGGGCGATGGACCTCGTCGCCGGGACCCCCCGGATCCTCGTGCTCACCGAGCACGTCGCGAAGGACGGCTCGCCCAAGATCGTCGCCAAGTGCACGCTCCCGCTCACTGGACAGCGCGTCGTCGACCGCATCGTCACGGACCTTGCGGTCTTCGACGTAGAGAAGGACGACGACGGCGCCCCTCAGCTCGTGCTGCGGCGGCTCGCGCCCGGGGTGGGCCTGGATGAGGTGGGGGAGAAGACGGGCGCGCCTTTCGACGTCGTGCTCGAACAGGGAATCCCGGAAGAGGAAGGAGCGCTCGCATGAGCCTCAAGGAACAGTTCGGCAAGGACGTCCTGCTCACGGGCTGGGGCCACAGCCGGTTCGGCAAGCTGGCGGAGGAGACGCTCGAGTCGCTGATCGTGCAGGTCGCGGGGGAGGCGCTGGCCCACGCGGGGCTCGAGCCGGGGGAGGTCGACGAAGTCTACATCGGCCAGTTCAACGCCGGCATGATGCCGCTCGCGTTCCCGTCCTCGCTCGCGCTCCAGCTCTCCCCGGACCTGCTCGGGGTCCCGGCAACGCGGGTCGAGAACGCGTGCGCGTCCGGGTCCGCGGCCGTGCAGCAGGGCGTCAAGGCGCTCCTGGCCGGGACGGCCCGGAACGTCCTCGTGGTCGGGGCAGAGATGATGACCCCTGCCGGGGCTGAGAAGGTCGGGGCGGCCCTGCTGGGCGCGGACTACGACATGGCAGGCCAGCCGTCCTCGGCCGGGTTCACCGCCCTGTTCGCCGAGGTCGCCAAGCACTACGAGAAGCGCTACGGCCCCGTCTCCGACGTGCTCGGCTCGATCGCGGCGAAGAACCACCGCAACGGCGTGGACAACCCGTACGCCCAGCTGCGCAAGGACCTCGGGGTGGAGTTCTGCCGCACCGTCTCCGAGAAGAACCCGATGGTCGCCGACCCGCTGCGGCGCACCGACTGCTCGCCCGTCTCCGACGGCGCGGCCGCCGTCGTCCTGAGCGTGGCCCCGCGCCCCGGGGCCGCGACGTCCCCCGTGCGGCTGGCCGGGTTCGGGCACGCGAACGACTTCCTGCCGGCTGAGCGCCGCGATCCCACCGCCTTCGCGGGCACCCGGCTCTCCTGGGAGCGGGCGTTCGCGATGGCCGGGGTCGGGCTGGAGGGCCTGGACTTCGCCGAGGTCCACGACTGCTTCACGATCGCCGAACTCGTCATGTACGAGGTCATGGGCCTGACCCCGGCAGGCCTGGGCGCGCGGGCGATCGAGGAGGGCTGGGTCTACAGGGACGGCAGGCTGCCCGTGAACGTCTCCGGGGGCCTCAAGGCCAAGGGCCACCCGGTCGGGGCGACCGGCGTCTCCCAGCACGTCCTCGCAGCCAAGCAGCTCACTGGCACGGCCGGAGCCATGCAGCTGCCCGACCCGCGCCGCGCCGCGGTGCAGAACATGGGCGGGGTCGGGATCGCCAACTACGTCAGCATCCTCGAGGCCGTCTAGCTCGGCGGGCGCGGGCGGCGCGCGGCGGGCCGCGGGGGACGACGGTGGGTGTGGGGACGCTGTCGTCCCCCGCCTTCGCCGTGCCGCGCCTTGGCGCCCCGGTTCTGCTGCCTCGGGCCGCATATCCGTGGGAAATTACCGCAGGAGAAGCGGGTTGGGGCAGCAGTTGCCCCGAGTCCTGCTTGCGTCCCACTGGAGAGGGGCGGACACTCGGCCTCGGAGAGGCTGGACGATGGCAGGAACAAGGCGGCAGCGCGCGCTAGTGAGCGCCTTGAACGCCCTCGTGCTCGTGCTGCTCGCAGCCTGCGCCCCGGGCCCGCTCACCGCGCCCACGGGTACGCCGGTCGAATCCCTGACGCCGTCGCCGAATGCGCTCAGCCCTGCCCCCCTGCTGCCCGGCGACTGGCCGACCTACCACCACGACGCCGCCCGAACCGGCGCCGCGGACGGGCTGCCGACGGTCGGCGCGCTCCACACCGCCTGGACGGCGCGGCTCGACGGCGCCGTGTACGGCGAGCCGCTCGTCGTCGGCGGCAAGGTGATTGTCGCGACCGAGTCGGACACGCTCTACGCCCTCGATGCGGCCCGCGGCGGCATCGTGTGGCAGCGCAACGTCGGCACCCCCGTTCAGGGATCGTCGCTTCCCTGCGGGGACATCAGCCCGCTGGGGATCACCGGTACGCCCGTCTTCGATCCGGCCACAGGCCTGGTCTTCGCCGTAGCGGAAACCTCGGGCGGCCGCCACGAGCTCGTCGGCGTGGATGCCGCGAACGGCGCGCTCCTCATGCGACGCGAGGTCGAGCCGCCACAGGGCGAGCTCATCGCGTATCAGCAGCGACCCGCGCTCGCCCTCCTCGGGGGCCGGGTCTTCGTGGCGTTCGGCGGCCTCGACGGCGACTGCTCGGACTACGTCGGAACCGTGCTCTCGGTCCCCACGACAGGCAACGGGCCGATCGGTTCCTACGTGGTGCCGACCTCGCGGCTGGCTGGCATCTGGGCCCCCGGCGGCCCGGCTGTCGACGGCTCGCGCTTGCTCGTGGGTGTCGGCAATGGCGCGTCGACCTCAAGCTACGACGGCTCGGACTCGGTGCTCTCGCTCGAGGCCTCGTCGCTGCGCCGCACCGATTTCTTCGCCCCGGACACGTGGGCGCAGGACAACTCGGACGACGCCGACCTCGGCTCGATGACGCCCGTACGAGTCGGCCCATACGTCTTCGCGGACGGCAAGAGCGGTACCGGGTACGTGCTTGATGCCAACCACCTCGGGGGCATCGGCGGTGCCCGGGCGCAAGCCTCGGTGTGCCCCGCGTTCGGCGCCCCGGCCGTGACGGGGATGACGGTCTACGTGCCGTGCGAAGGCGGGCTCCAGCAGGTGACGGTCGCGTCGTCGGGCGCGATCAGCCTCGGCTGGCGACTGTCGCTGCAGGCAGCGGGCTCGCCCGTGATCGGCGCGGGAGCGGTGTGGGTCGTGGATGACGAGACCGGGGAGCTGTACGCCCTCGATCCGGGGGACGGTCGCGTCCAGCAGCAGGTGAGGCTTGGTCCCGTGCCACATTTCGTGACCCCGACCCTGGCGGCGGGTCGGGTCTTCATCGGCACGCTCGACGGCGTGACGGCCCTGAGCGCGGAATGAGGGATCTGGTCCGGCGGCGGCCGAGAAGATGACCGCCTGGAAGCGGCCGCTCGAACGCCGCTTAAACGAAGAACACCTCCGGTCCAAAGACCAGAGGTGCAGATTGGTGCGCCCAGAGGGATTCGAACCCCCGACCTTCTGTTCCGTAGACAGACGCTCTATCCAGCTGAGCTATGGGCGCATTCCGCAGGCTTCGGCGTTTTCCGCGCCGCGGCCTGAATAACTTTACGCGAAGACCAACGCACTTCCAAATCCACCGGGGCAGGACTTGTGAACTATACCGGTCTATGTGACCTTGGTCACTTAAAACACCCATCTGCGCGTCAAAAACCCCCAGATTCCGCGATTTTGAGTGTTTCGCTCTCATTTCGTACCCATCACTCGCCCCGGTGGTACAGACCACCTTCCCTACCATTGAGGGACACACGACCCAGACGAAGGAGGAAGACATGGGCGCAACTCGTCTTCGGCTTCTCGAAGGAGCCCCTACCACCTACGAGCCCCTGCTGTCCTGGGTTGAGGAAGTCGCTGAACTGACTCAGCCCGACCGGATCCACTGGGTGGACGGTTCCGAAGCGGAATACCGCCAGCTGACTGACGAGCTCGTCGCCGCGGGGACGCTCACGCGCCTCAACCCCGACCTCTTCCCGAACTCCTTCGCCGCCTTCTCGGACCCCGCGGACGTAGCGCGCGTCGAGGAGCAGACGTTCATCTGCTCGCGCAACGAGCGCGACGCTGGCTTCACCAACAACTGGATGGAGCCGGCCGAGATGAAGACCAAGCTGAAGGGTCTCTTCTCCGGCTCGATGCGCGGCCGCACCATGTACGTCATCCCGTTCGTCATGGGCCATCTCGACGCTGAGGACCCGAAGTTCGGCGTCGAGATCAGCGACTCCGCCTACGTCGTCGCCTCGATGCGGATCATGGCCCGCATCGGCACGGACGTCCTCAAGAAGATGGAGCAGACCCGGGCGTTCTTCGTTCCGGCCCTCCACTCGGTAGGCGCGCCGCTCGAGCCGGGCCAGGCCGACGTCCCGTGGCCGTGCAACCCGGAGAAGTGGATCGTGCATTTCCCGGAGGAACGCTCCATCTGGTCCTACGGCTCGGGCTACGGCGGGAACGCGCTGCTCGGCAAGAAGTGCTACGCCCTCCGCATCGCCTCGGTCATGGCCCGCGACGAGGGCTGGCTCGCCGAGCACATGCTGATCCTCAAGCTCACGAGTCCCGAGAAGAAGGTCTACAACGTCGCCGCCGCGTTCCCGTCGGCCTGCGGCAAGACCAACCTCGCGCTCCTCGACCCGACGATCGAGGGCTGGAAGGTCGAGACGCTCGGCGACGACATCACCTGGATGCGCTTCGGCAAGGAAGGCGAGCTCCGCGCCGTCAACCCGGAGGCGGGCCTCTTCGGCGTCGCACCTGGCACCGGCTGGGGTACCAACCCGAACGCGATGCGCGCCATCGCGAAGGGCAACAGCATCTTCACGAACGTCGCCCTCACCGACGACGGCGGCGTCTGGTGGGAGGGCATGACCAACGAGGTTCCCTCGCACCTCACGGACTGGCAGGGCAACGAATGGACACCGGAGATCTCCGCCGCCAACGGCGGCCGTCCGGCCGCCCATCCGAACTCGCGCTTCTGCACGCCCATCGACCAGATCGACATGCTCGCTCCCGAGTACTTCGCGCCGAACGGCGTCGAGGTGCATGCGATCCTCTTCGGCGGGCGTCGCAAGACGACCATCCCGCTCGTCACCCAGTCCCGGTCCTGGGCCAACGGCATCTTCATGGGTGCCACGCTCTCCTCGGAGACGACGGCGGCCGCAGCTGGCGCCGTCGGCGTGGTGCGCCGCGATCCCATGGCCATGCTCCCGTTCATCGGCTACGACGCGGGCGACTACCTCAACCACTGGGTGCGGCTCTCGGCCAAGGGCAATCCCGCCCGGCTGCCGAAGATCTTCCTCGTGAACTGGTTCCGTCGCACCAAGGACGGCGGCTTCGCGTGGCCCGGCTTCGGCGACAACTCGCGCGTCCTCAAGTGGGCGATCGAGCGCATCGAGGGCGCGGCCGACGCCGTCGAGACGCCGATCGGCTTCGTTCCGACGCCGGAGAGCCTCGACCTTGACGGGCTTGACATGACGCCGGAGCAGGTTGAGGAGGCCGTGCGCTTCGACGCCGACGAGTGGCGCGCCGAGGTCCCCGGACTCGAGGAGTGGTTCGCCCGCTTCGGCGGCTCGCTCCCGCTCAGTCTCACCAACGAGCTCGAGGGGCTCAAGAAGCGCCTCGACTGAGACTCGTGCGCCGTCCTTCGGCGCACTCAAGGTTCCGGCGAGCTGAACGGCGCCGGAAACATTGGAGGGCCGCCCCGCTGCACACGGGGCGGCCCTCCCGCGCTTGGATGTACCGTGGGCCCATGGACGACGGCGGTGCCTCCTCGCTGCTGAGGCCCCTCGCCTCGCTGCGGGCGGCTGACCTTCCCCTGGCCGGCGGAAAGGGCGCCAACCTCGGCGAGCTCCTCGGTGCGGGTCTTCCCGTGCCGCCGGGCTTCGTCGTGACCACGGCTGCGTACCGGGCCCACGCAGAAGCCGCGGGAGTCGACCCTGGACGGGCGGTCATCGATCCCGCGGGCGCCCGCGCGGCCATCACCCAGGCCCCGCTCGACCCGGCATTGAGCCACGCGATCTCGGCCGCGCTCGCCGAGCTGAGGGCGGAACTGGCCGATGAGGCCGGAGTCGCCGTCCGTTCGAGCGCCACGGCGGAGGACCTTCCCGGGGCAGCCTTCGCCGGCCAGCAGGACACCTTCCTCAACGTCAAGGGCGATGCGTCGGTCGCCGATGCCGTCCGCCGATGCTGGGCATCCCTCTGGTCCGACCGGGCCGTCCAGTACCGCGAGCGCCAGGGGATCGCTCCCGCAGACGTGGCGATCGCCGTCGTCGTCCAGCGCATGGTCGACGCCGAATCGGCGGGTGTAGTCTTCACGGCCAACCCGCTGACCGGCCGCCGAGCCGAGATCGTCGTGGACGCTGCGCGGGGGCTGGGGGAGGCCGTCGTCTCGGGACGGGTGACGCCTGAGCACCTCGTCCTCGGCCGCGACGGTCAAATCCGCGAGCGGGTGCACGGCGACGGCGCGGACGTCCTCTCGGAGAGCGCCGCGAGGGAGCTCGTGGCGCTGGCCGTCCGCGCGGAACAGCACTTCGGCGTCCCGCAGGACATCGAGTGGGCGTTCGCTGAAGGGCGGGTCGTGCTCGTTCAGGCGAGGCCCATGACGGCGCTCCCGCTCGAACCGCCGACCCTCGATCGGATCCAGCGAACCGTCGCGCCGTTCTTCCTCGAAATGTTCACGGTGCGTCCCTATCCCCTCGATGTCACTGGCTGGCTCGGTCCGGGCGTGATCCGGATGCTCGACCTGATGGCAGGCAGCGTCGGCGTGCGCTTCCCGCCGCTCGGGCAGCTCCTGCGCGAGCGCGACGGCGTGGCCCTCCAGCTGGTGCCTCCCCGGCCGCGCCCGAGTCTTCTGACGCTTGGCGCGCCGCTCGCACTCGCGCGCCGAGCGCGGCGGTACCGGACGGCGGTGTGGGCCCATGACCCCCTGCTCGCTGATTTCGAGGCCGAGGCCGAGGCACTCGACGCCGAAGACCCGCGCGCGCTCGACTGGCCGGAGCTGCTCGCACGCGTCGACCGCTGCCTCGAGGCCATGCGGCCCCTCGCCCAGCTGCGGGTGAATTACCTGCCCGCCTCGTTCCTTCCCTTCGTGCCGCTGCGGCTCGGCCTCGCTGCTGTAGGCCGGAGCCGCCTCTCGGCCGCCCTCGTCGCGGGCGGCCGCACGCTGACCCGCGCGAGCAACGATGCGCTCGAGCGTCTCGCAGACGCTGTGCGCGCCGACCCGGCCCTCTCGGAGGCTGCCCGCGTCCTCGACGCGCCCGCCTTCCTCGAGGCGATCCGCACCCGTGACGAATTCGCCTCGTTCCGCGAGGATCTCGCGGCGTTCCTCGACGAGTACGGGCATCGCGAATCGGTCAGCATTGTCATCGCGACCGCGCCGTCGTGGCGCGACGATCCGACGCCGGCCGTCGCGATAGTCCAGACCCTTGCGTCGGCTCCTCGCACGGGCATTCGGGACGTCGGAGAGGACGCCCTGAGCGAGCTGCTCTCACACCCGCTCCTGCGGAGCAGGCGGGCGACGACGTTCGCCACGCGGCTCGTCGACGCAGCCCGCCGCGGCCTCGCGTTCCGCGAGGACAGCCACTTCCTCATCACGCGGGTCATGCCCCCGCTTCGCTCGACGTTCCTGGAGATCGGACGGCGGCTGACCGGAGCAGGCGCCGTCGGCGCTCGCGAGGACGTCTTCCATCTCCGGCTCGAGGAACTCCGCGCCCTGCCCGCGCCCGAGGCGATCGACGACGTCGACCGCGGCCGCCTTCGCGGACTCGTCGCGCGCCGCGCGGCGCTCCGGCGCGAGTACGCGGGAGTTCCCCTGCTCGACCTCGCCGTCGCGCTGGGCGACACCGACGGGGCCGACGGCGCGGGCTCGCTCCTGACGGGCACGGCCGCGAGCAGCGGGGTCGCCGAGGGGGCGGTCCGGATCATCCACGGACCCGCCGAGTTCGGCGAGCTCCGCGCCGGGGAAATCCTCGTCTGCCCGAACACGAACCCGTCCTGGACGCCGCTGTTCGCGCGGGCGGCTGCGGTCGTCGTCGACACGGGTGGGCTGGGCTCACACGCGGCGATCGTCGCGCGCGAGTACGGAGTGCCGGCGGTCATGGGAACTGGACGGGGGACGAGAGTGCTGAGCAACGGGCAGCGCGTGCGCGTCGACGGCAGCCGGGGACGAGTGGAGGCAGCGTGACGGAGTGCATCGGGGTGGTCGGCGGCGGCATCGTCGGGATGGCGATTGCGCGGGCCCTTGCGCTCGCAGGCGACGCCGACGTCGTCGTCCTCGAGAAGGAGCGCCGCGTCGCCGCGCATCAGACGGGGCACAACTCCGGCGTCGTGCACGCGGGGCTCTACTACCAGCCCGGTTCGCTCAAGGCGGTGCTGTGCGCGCGCGGCCGCGAGCTCACCCGCGATTACTGCCAGGAGCGCGGCCTCCCGTACCGGGAGCTCGGCAAGCTCGTCGTCGCCGTGACTCCCGAGGAGGTCCCGCGGCTCGACGACATCGAACGACGGGCCCGCGCCAACCGCGTGCCGGACCTCGCCCGCATCGGGCCCGAGCGCATGCGGGAGCTCGAGCCCCACGTCGCCGGCGTCGCCGCCGTGCACTCGCCGCACACCGCCGTCGTCGACTATGCCGCGATCACCGAAGCGATGGCCGACGACGTGCGCCGCGCCGGGGGACGCGTCCTGCTCAGCACCGAGGTCACCGCCGTGCGGGCGGGGGAGGGGACGACGACGATCGACACCACCGCGGGCACCCACACCTTCGACCGGCTCATAGTGTGTGCAGGGCTGCAGTCCGACCTCCTCGCGCGCATGGTGGGGGCGTCGCCGTCGCCCCGGATCCTGCCGTTCCGCGGCGAGTACTGGGCGCTTGCGCCCGAGCGGACGGGCCTCGTGCGCGGGATGATCTACCCCGTGCCGGACCCGCGCTTCCCGTTCCTCGGCGTGCACTTCACGCGCGGCGTGTACGACGACGTGCATGTCGGCCCCAACGCCGTTCCCGCACTCGCCCGCGAGGGCTACGGGTGGGGCGACGTGTCGGTGCGGGACACCGTCGGGTCGCTTGCGTGGCCCGGGGCGCCCGCGCTGTTCAGGAAGCACTGGCGGATGGGAGTGCGGGAGATCTCCGCGTCGCTCATCAAGCCCCTGTACTTCCGGCGGGCCCGCGCGTTCGTCCCCGAGCTTCGGCCCGGGGACCTCGCGGAGAAGGCCGCGGCTGGCGTCCGCGCCCAGGCCTGGGGAGCGGACGGGTCGTTGCTCGACGACTTCGCCGTGGACCAGGTCGGCTCCGTGACGCTTCTGCGGAACGCGCCCTCGCCCGCAGCGACGTCGTCGATGGCGATCGCCGAGTACGTACTGCGCGAGCACCTCGGCATCCGGGTTTGACCCGGCGGAGGTGACGGCGCAACGGGTGGGGACCCTGCGGAGGTGACGGCGCAAGGGGTGGGGACCCTGCGGAGGTGACGGCGCAAGGGGTGGGGACCCGGCGGAGGTGACGGCGCAACGGGAGGTTGCGCCGTCACGTTTGCAGGGTGCTCAGGCCGCGGCGATTGCCGGCTGGTCCGCTTGGACGGCGAGATCGTCGTCGTCGACCGTCACGGTGACGCGCCCGCCGTCGGCCACCGCACCCGCGACGAGGAGGTCCGCCACGCGGTCTTCGAGCTCCCGCTGGATCACGCGGCGCAGCGGCCGCGCACCGAACTCGGGCTCGTAGCCGCGGTTGGCGATCCAGTCCACGGCGGCGTCGTCCACGTCGAGGGCGATGCCCTGCGCGGCGAGCCGCGCCTCCGTCCCACGCAGCTGGAGCCGCACGATCTCGTGCAGCTGCTCGCGCGTCAGCCTGCGGAACAGCACGATCTCGTCGATCCGGTTGAGGAACTCCGGCCGCATCGTCTCGCGCAGCCGCCCCATGACCCGAGCCCGCAGCTCGGCCTCAGACCCAGTCGCGTCGGTGCCGCCCGGAGCGAAGCCGAGCGCGGCGCCCCGGGAGGCGAGGAACTCGGAACCGAGGTTCGAGGTCATGATGACCACGGTGTTGCGGAAGTCCACGGTGTGCCCCTGGCCGTCGGTGAGCCGCCCGTCGTCGAGCACCTGCAGGAGCAGGTTGAACACGTCCGGGTGGGCCTTCTCGACCTCGTCGAGCAGCACGACCGAGTACGGGTGCCGCCGCACGCGCTCCGTGAGCTGGCCCGCCTCGGAGTAGCCGACGTACCCGGGAGGGGCCCCGACCAGCCGGCTCACCGTGTGGCGCTCGCCGAATTCGCTCATGTCGAAGCGCACCATCGCGGACTCGTCGCCGAACAGCGACGCCGCGAGGGCCTTCGCGAGCTCGGTCTTGCCCACCCCGGTCGGGCCGAGGAAGAGGAAGCTGCCGACGGGGCGGCCGGCGTCGCCTAGACCGGTCCGGTTGCGGCGCACGGCCTTCGCGATCGCGGCCACGGCATCCTCCTGCCCCACCACGCGCCCGTGGAGCTCGTCCTCGAGGCGCGCGAGGCGCTCGCGCTCGCCTTCCGTGACGCGGGCCGCGGGGATTCCGGTGGCACGCGCGACGACGGCGGCGATGTCTGGCTCGTCGACGACGGCATCCTCCGTCTCAGCCGGCAACTCGGCGGCGTCGGCAATCTTGAGCGCCACCTGCTCGATGCTGTCGCGCAGCCGCGACGCCTCCTCGTAGTCTTCTCGGGCCACGGCCGCGGCCTTCTGCTCCTCGAGCCGCGTCGCTTCGGCGTTCAAGGCCTCGAGATCGTTCCGCGGCCCGCGTGCGAGGCTCTTGCGGGCGCCCGCCTGGTCGATGAGGTCGATCGCCTTGTCTGGCAGGTACCGGTCGGTGATGTACCGGTGGGAGAGTTCGACGGCGGATCGGATTGCCTCATCCGTGTAGGCGATTCCGTGGTGCTCCTCGTACCGCGACTTGAGGCCGTCGAGAATGGCGATCGCGTCCGCGATGCTCGGCTCGCCGACCGTGACCGGCTGGAACCGCCGCTCGAGGGCCGGGTCCTTCTCGATCTTCCGGTACTCGTCGAGCGTGGTCGCGCCCACGAGGTGCAGTTCGCCGCGCGCGAGCCTCGGCTTGAGGATGTTGCCCGCGTCCATGCCGCCCTCGCCGCCGCCCCCGGCACCGACGACGGTGTGGAGCTCGTCGACGAACGCGATGACGTTTCCGTCGGCCGCGATCTCGTCCATCGTCTTGGTGAGGCGCTCCTCGAAGTCGCCCCGGTAGCGAGTGCCGGCGAGCATCGCGGGCAGGTCGAGCGAGACGACTGTCTTGCCGTGCAGTTGCGCCGGGACGTCGCCGGACGCGACCGCTTGGGCGAGGCCCTCGACGATCGCGGTCTTGCCGACGCCGGCCTCGCCGATCAGTACGGGGTTGTTCTTCGTACGGCGGGCCAGGATCTCGATCGCCTGCTCGATCTCGGAGGCACGGCCTATCACAGGATCCAGCTTGCCCTCGCGTGCGAGCGCGGTGAGATCGGTGCCGAACTTGCCGAGCATGCTGTCCTTGCCGCGGTCGCCCCTTCTACCGCGAGCGGTGCCGGGGCGGCCGGCGCGGCCTTGCGCAGGGGTGGAAGCGCCCGCGCCGTCGGTCTCCGCATCGGTGCTCTGCGCCCCAGAAGGCTCGCGGCCGCCGTCGTCCGCTTGGAACGACTGCGGCGTGATGCCGTGGGCCGCCAGGATCTGGCCCGAGGGCGCGTCTGAGGCGAGGACAAGCGCGAGGAAGAGGTGCTCGGGGTCAATGTAGGTCGAGCCGAGCGAGCGGGCGACCTTGTAGGCATCGAGCAGCGCATGCTGCGCGGATTGGGTGAGCTGTGGCATCCCGCCGTCGTCACCTTCGCCGCTCGCTTGCGAGCCCGCGGGCAGCCGCTGCTCGGTCGCGGCGACGATGTCCTCCGCGCCGGCACCTGCGAAATCGATCATGCCGGCGACGGCTTCCGTGCTGGCCAGTGCGTGCAGCAGATGCAGCGCATCGACTTCGTGGTGTCCGTGTTCAAGCGCGTAGCGTCCGGCCGCGGTCAGGACCTGCTGGCTCCCGCGGCTGAGGAGCCGAGTGATGTCGAGGGGGCGCCCCGTCCGGCGCGACCCCTGGCCCTGCAGGTAGCGGGCAAGGAAGTCGTCGAACGAACCGTTGCCAGCAGTCGGGCCGAAAAAGATAGGCAAACCATCCTCCAGAAAGTTGAGTGACTGTCGCTCATGTTCAACGCTGTGGCGAAGGAGATATTCCCGAGGCCTACCCTCGAGTTGCGCACCCGGGCTAGCGTGGCGGAATGACGACCATCGCACAGAACATCGTCGATACCCTCGCCGCCAACGGGATCCGCCGCGTCTACGGCCTCCCGGGGGACTCGCTCAACGGCTTCACCGACGCCCTCCGCGGGACGCCCAGCATCGAGTGGGTCCATGTCCGTCATGAGGAGGCGGGCGCGTTCGCTGCTGCCGCGGAGGCGGCGCTCACCGGAGAAGTCGCCGTGTGTGCGGGCTCGGCGGGCCCCGGAAACCTCCACCTCATCAATGGCCTCTACGACGCCAACCGTTCACGCGTCCCGGTCCTCGCGATCGCCGCCCACATCCCCAGCGCCGAGATCGGGTCGAACTATTTCCAGGAGACGCACCCGCAGGAGGTCTTCCGCGAGTGCAGCGTGTACGCCGAGCAGGTGACCGACCCCGCCCAGATGCCGCGCATCCTTGAGATCGCGCTCCGGACGGCCGTCGAGAAGCGCGGGGTGGCCGTCGTCGTGCTCTCCGGCGACGTCGCGCTCACCCAAGTCGATTCAGAGCGGGTCACGGTGGTCCGGAGAGCCCAGCCGAGCGTTGTTCCGAGCGGCCACGAGCTCCGTGAGGCCGCCGGCATCCTCAATTCGGCCAGCAAGGTGACCATCCTCGCTGGCGCTGGGGTCGAGGGGGCCCACGACGAGGTGATCGCGCTGGCCGATGAACTGGGCGCCCCGATCGTGCACGCATTCCGGGGGAAGGAGTTCATCGAGTACGACAACCCCTTCGACGTCGGCATGACCGGCCTGCTCGGCTTCAGCTCCGGGTACCGCGCCATGGAGGACTGCGACGCGCTCCTCATGCTCGGCACCGACTTCCCGTACCAGCAGTTCTATCCGGATCACGCGAAGATCATCCAGGTAGACATCCGCGGGGACCAGCTCGGCCGGCGCGCGCGCCTCGATCTCGGACTCGTCGGCGACGTCAAGGACACGGCGACCGCGCTCCTTCCCCTCCTCGAACGCAAGCGCCGTCGCACGCATCTGGACTCCTCGCTCAAGCACTACGCGAAGGCGCGGTCGAAGCTCGACGACCTGGCGACCCCCACCAAGAAGGGCCAGCCCCTCCATCCGCAGTTCATCACGCGGGTCCTCGACGAGCTCGCCGCAGACGACGCGGTCTTCACGGCCGACGTCGGGACGCCCGTGATCTGGGCCGCGCGCTATCTCACGATGAACGGACGACGGCGCTTGGTCGGCTCGTTCACGCACGGCTCCATGGCGAACGCCCTGCCCCACGCCATCGGTGCGCAGGCCGCCTTCCGCGGGCGGCAGGTTGTCGCGCTCGCAGGCGACGGGGGGCTGTCCATGCTCATGGGGGAGCTCATCACGCTCGTGCAGAACAAGCTGCCCGTCAAGCTCGTCGTGTTCAACAACGCCTCGCTCAACTTCATCGAGCTCGAGATGAAATCCGCTGGCTTCGTGAACTTCGGAACGGGACTGGACAATCCGAACTTCGCCGCGGTGGCGGATGCGCTCGGCATCAAGGGCGTGCGGGTCAATGACTCGTCCGAACTCGAGCGAGGCCTCAAGGAGGCCCTCGAGCACGATGGTCCCGCGCTCGTGGACGTCGCCACCATCCGCCAGGAGCTCGCGATGCCGCCCACGATCACTGCGCAGCAGGCAGGAGGCTTCACGCTCTACGCGCTGCGGACGGTGCTCTCCGGGCGCGGCGACGAGGTGCTGGACCTCGCGAAGACGAATTGGCGGAGGGTGTTCTAGCCCGCCGCGTCGAACGCGCCGCGCGCCTCGAGGATCTTGCCCGCGTGGCTCTCGGCCCACTCGCGGATCGCGTCGAGGGGGCCAAGGAGGCTCTCGCCGAGAGGCGTGAGCCGGTACTCGACGCGCACGGGGACCTCCGCGAAGACGGTCCGCCTGACGAGCCCGTCGCGCTCGAGCGTCCGAAGCGTCTGCGTCAGGACCTTGGGGGTGATCCCGCCAACGGCCACCCGCAGCTCGCTGAAGCGAAGCGTCCCCGCCTTGAGCGCCTGGACGATGAGTGGCGTCCACTTGTCGCCGATCCGCTGGAGCACGACCCGGGAGGGGCAGTCCGGGTCCATGACGTCGAACGGAATGCTTTCCATGAGGTAACCATAGCACTTTGAAGTACTTGATATCTTTCGGATACCGTTTCCCTGTCTGCAGCCGAAAAGACTCATCAAGGAGCACCACATGAAGATCGCCGTCTACGGAGCCACCGGCATGGTGGGGAGCCAGATCGTCGCGGAGGCCGCGCGCCGGGGGCACGAGGTGACCGCCCTCAGCCGCAAGGGCACCGCTGTGGAGGGCGCCGCCGTCGTCCGCGCTGCCGATCTGGCCGACGCCGAGACGTACCGCTCCGTCGCCGAGGCGAACGACGCCGTCGTGCTCGCCACGTCGCCCGATCGCACCGGGGGTTCACGCGAGCCCTACCTCGCCGCGCATCAGGCGATCGCCGAGATCCCCACCGATGCACGCCTGTACCTCGTGGGGGGCTTCGGCAACCTCCGGACGCCCGATGGAACGCTGATCAAGGATCTCCCCGACTTCCCGGCGGAATACAAGGCCGAATCCGATACGGTCTTCCGGGCGTACGAGGCGCTTCGCGATTCCTCGGTACGTCTGGACGTGACCGTCCACGCGCCTGCCGCCGTCATCCAGCCCGGCGAGCGGACGGGCAAGTACACCACCGCAGTGGGCGTTCCCGCCGGGGACTTCATCTCGGCCCAGGACTACGCCGTCGCGGCTCTGGACGAGCTCGAGAAGCCGCAGTTCCAGGGGAAGATCTTCACGGCCGCCAACTGACCTCGAGTGCCGGGCGGGATGGTCAGTAGGTCACTCCGCCCGGCAGGATGACCGGCGGTGACGGCTTCTGACTGAAGTTGAAGTCGTTGACGAGATTCCCGAGGAGCGGGTTGTCTTCGCGCACGTCGGGTCGCGGATCGGGACGGCCGTCCGTCGCCGGGTCGAGCCGCTGGCCATGCAGGAAGTCGTCTTCGATGAACTTCACGTACGCGTCCTGGCTCAGCGTCTGGTGGTCGATATACCCCTTCTTCGCGTACGGACTGATGACGATGCCCGGCACCCGGAGCCCGTACCCGTTCTGGTCGACGACGGGAGGGGCGACGTGGTCGTAGAATCCGCCCCAGTCGTCCCATGAGAGGAAGATCGCGGTGCTGCTCCAGTCCGGGCCTGACATGATCGCGTTGATGAGCCCCGTGACGTAGGCCTGTCCCGAGCTCACGAGGGCGGGCGGGTGCTCGCTCACCGCACTCGTCGGGTCGATCCAGCTGACCGAGGGAAGGGTGCCGTTCTTCGCGGCGGAGTAGAAGTTCGTCAGCGACTGGATGTTCCCGAGCTGACCGTCCTGCTTCACCGTGTCGAAGTAGGGCAGGGGGTTCCAGATGCCCGGCGTCTTGGCGTTCTGCTTGACGGGCGCACAGGTCATGGCCGCGTCGTTCTCGCAGTCCGGTTCGGTCCCGTTGAACACGTAATAGGCCCACGAGACGCTCTGCTGGTACAGGAGATACGTGAGGTCGGTCCAGGCGTAGTCCGGCGCGGGGCGTGGCGGGGACTTCGGCTTGCCGAAGTCAGGTGGGAGCTGCGGGCCCTGCGGAGCGTTGATGCAGGACGAGGCATCCCCTGGGACGCTGCACTTCGCGGACCACTCGGAGACCATGTACAGGTGCGACGGGAGGCTCCAGGACGCGTCCGACTGGAAGAGGTGGTCCTGGAGCGTGAAATCCTTCGCGTAGGCCCAATAGTTCGGAATGTCGCGGGCGTCGTGGTAGCCCATCACGTCCGTCTTCTTTGCTCCGGCGCACGCGGGATCGTTGGGCGCACAGTTCGACGACGCGTGCTCGGCTTGGCCGACGAATCCGTCCATCTTGCCGCCGTCGATGTCGGCTGTG
Source organism: Sinomonas sp. (assembly GCF_036848755.1). Taxonomy (NCBI): domain Bacteria; kingdom Bacillati; phylum Actinomycetota; class Actinomycetes; order Micrococcales; family Micrococcaceae; genus Sinomonas; species Sinomonas sp. Next base: position 24,237 of record NZ_DAIUJO010000001.1, read on the forward strand.
GCATTGGACTGGCTGTGCGGTCCGCCCGCGTTGCGGTCTGAGGGGTCGTAGTACGGGCGGACGCACGTGTGCTTGGCCGGATCGGGTACGCAGACCGTCGGAACGCCATTCTGCAGGGGGATGCCGTCGGCGCCGGGGAAGGTCCCGAAGTAGCTGTCGAACGAGCGGTTCTCCTGCATGATGATCACGACGTGCTGGATCTTGGAGATGCCCGCGGGCGGCGAGCTCTGGGCGGGGCGTCCGACGACGACGCACGAGGCGACGATCAGGAGGGCAACGACGACGAGGGCTACCCCGACGGGGGCCCTGCGACGTACGTTCACGAACTGCTCCTCTTAGCCGCATCCGAGGGGGCGCTGCCGGATGATGGCACGTTACCCCCTCGGGATGGGGACAAGCTGAGACTTTGTCAGCTGGCCGAGGCGAGCCAGAGGTCGGGGCCGAAGACCTCGTAGTGGATGCGCTGGGCCGGAATTCCGAGGGCGATCGCCTCGGACCGGATCTTCTGCATGAACCCGAGCGGGCCGCAGAGGTACAGGTTCGCGTCTGCCGGCACGTCGACCTCCGACAGGCTCATGCGCCCCTCGCGCGCTGCGGTCGCGCCCTGGACCGGGCCGCTCGCCGGCTGCTGGAGCCAGAGGTGGAGCTCGGCGTCGTCGATCTTCTCGATGTCGCCCAGCATCTGCTCGCTCAGGGCCCAGGCCTCGAGGCTGCGTTCGGCGTGCAGCACGAGGATCTCTCGATCCGAGCCTGCGTTCGCGAGCGAGCGGAGGATCGATGCGCTCGGCGTGCAGCCGATCCCGGCGGAGGCGAGAACGAGGGGGCCGTCGCTGTCGTCGAGCGTGACGTCGCCGTACGGATTGGAGAGTTCGACGACGTCGCCCACCTGGATGTTCTCGTGCAGGATCGGCGAGACCTCGCCGCCGTCGTTGTACTTCGTGGTGAACACTCGGCGCTCGGTCGACTCGGCGTCGGCGGACAGCGAGTACTGGCGGACTTGGAGGAGGCCGTCCTCGACGGGAACGCGCACGCTCAGGAACTGGCCGGGCTGCCCCGGGGTCACCGGAGTGTCGTCTGCGGGCTCGAGGACGAAGGTGACCGCCGACGCGCTGGAAGCCTTCCTCTCCACGACCTTCCATGGCGCCCACATGACGTTGTTGGCCTGCTGCGCGTAGAGGCCGGACTCGATCTTCACGAGGGCCTCCGCCATGAGCCAGTAGACCTCGGACCACGCCGCCGCGACCGTGGGCGTGACAGCGTCGCCGAGGTCTTCGGCGATGGCCTCGAACAGGTACTTGTAGACGACCTCGTACTGGTCGGGCGTGATGCCGAGCGAAGCGTGCTTGTGGGCGATGCGGCTCAGGACCGCCTCGGGGAGCGTCCCGGGGTTCTGGACGAGATGCGTCGCGAAGGCTGCAATTGCTCCCGCGAGAGCCTTGCGCTGTTCCCCGTTGGCCTGGTTCGCGCGGCTGAAGAGGCCGTTCAGGAGTTCGGGATGCGCAGCGAACATCTTCTCGTAGAAGAGCGGCGTGATGTCGCCGATCCGGCTTCCGACCAGGGGGAGAGTGGCTTCGATGACGGGGC
>NZ_DAIUJO010000001.1:25920-42878 GCF_036848755.1 Sinomonas sp.
CTATACCGTCGTCTCGGCACTCGGGGCGGCAAGCTCGTACGAGCCCATGGACGGAGAGAGGCCGAGCTGGACCAGGACCGGCCCCATCTGCCGGGAGTTGGGAAGCGACGTGATCTTCACCGCGTCGAGTTCCCGGTAGAACGCCTCGCGTGCGCGGCGAAGGGCGGAGCGCAGGCCGCACTGCGTCAGGAGGGGGCAGTCGCCGGACGATCCTCCCTCGCATTCCGGGAGATCCGGCCGGGTGTCGAGGGCTCGCAGAACCGAACCCACCGTCGCGTTCCGGCCTGCGTCGCTCAGCTGGACGCCGCCCGAGCGGCCGCGAGTCGACTCGATGAGGCCAAGCTCGCGGAGTCTGAGGACTGCCTTGCTCACATGGTTGTACGGCGTTCCGACGCCCTCGGCGATGGCCCGGGTCGCGAGCGGCTCTGAGCCGTCCACGGCGCTCAGGAGCATGAGGGCTCGAAGGCTGACGTCCTCGAAAGCGGTCATGCGCATTCGCTCAGTCTACGCTGGAATACCCAAACATCCGTTCAGTGAATCAGTGGTCTCCGTGGAGGGTGAAGACGAGAGGTTCGTGCCCGTCCGCCTCGACGTCCCCGTAGACGTACCCTGTGGCCGTCATCTCGTACGGGAGGATGGCCGCGAGAAGGCCGCCATCCCGGTGCTCGGCCGCCGCATGGATTCCGTCCGACCCGTGCTCGGGCAGGCTCACGTCGCTCGCGATCGCGACCGCGCGCGTCCCGTCGCGTCCCTGACGCAGGAGTTCGACGAGGTCAGCGAGCATCGCCTCCGCATCGAGGTCTGAGGGAGTCTCGCCCTCGCTGCCTTCCTCGCCAGTCGGTGCGGGCGGGGTGACGAGCACGAGCCGCAGTTCGCCGTCGTCGTCCAGGGTCACCGCGAACGGGAGGAAGCCCCCGTTCTGCTCGAGATGCTCCTGAGCCATGCCCAGGGCAGTGCCGAGCACGTCGTGGAGCTCCCGGAGGATGGAGCCGCCATCCCCGTCGGAACCGGCGGCTGTACTCATGCGCGGACGATCGCGAGCACGTTGTCGCGCACGGACGCGAGGGTCTTGACGTCCTTGGCCTCTCCGTTGAAACGGAGATAGGGCTCCGTGTTGGACGGGCGGAGGTTGAACCACCACGACCCGTCCGCGGCCGAGAAGGTCGTCCCGTCGAGCTCGTCGATCGCGACCTCCGGGCCCCCGTACGCCTCACGAACCCGGGCGACGGCGGCGGCCTTGTCCTCGATCTCGGAGTTGATCTCGCCCGATGAGACGTAGGGCTCGTATTCCGCCCCGAGTTCGGACAGCGGCCGATCCTGGCCGCCGAGGGCCGCGAGGACGTGCATCGCCGCGAGCATTCCCGTGTCAGCGTTCCAGAAGTCGCGGAAGTAGTAGTGCGCCGAGTGCTCGCCGCCGAACACCGCGCCCTCCTTGGCCATGACGGCCTTGATGAACGAGTGGCCGACGCGTGTGCGCACCGGGCGGCCGCCGTCGTGCTCGACGAGCTCGGGCACAGCGCGCGAAGTGATGAGGTTGTGGATGATGATCGGCTCGTTCTCGCCTTGCGCCTTGGCGCGGGCGATCTCCCGGCGCGCGACGAGGCCGGTGATCGCGGACGGCGAGACCGGGTCGCCGTTCTCGTCGATGACGAAGCAGCGGTCGGCGTCGCCGTCGAACGCAAGGCCGATGTCCGCCCCGTGCTCGACGACGGCCTTCTGCAGGTCACGGAGGTTCTCGGGCTCAAGGGGGTTGGCCGGGTGGTTCGGGAAGGTGCCGTCGAGCTCGAAGTAGAGCGGCACGATCTCGAGCGGGAGGGCGGGCAGGAGCGTGTCGCCCAGGACAGCAGGTGTGGTCAGGCCGGCCATGCCGTTGCCGGCGTCGACGACGACCTTGAGCGGCCGGATGCCGGAGAGGTCGACGAGGTTGCGCAGATACGCGGCGTAGTCCGCGAGGACGTCGCGCTCGGTCACGGTTCCGGCGGCCTCCGCTGGGGTGATCTCGCCGGCGGCGAGATAGTCCTCTGCGGCCTTCTGGATCTCCTTGAGCCCCGTCTCGGAGGACACCGGCTGGGCTCCCGGTTTGGCGAGCTTGATCCCGTTGTACTGCGCGGGATTGTGGCTCGCAGTGAAGGTTGCTCCCGCTGCCTCGAGGGCGCCGCATGCGTAGTAGAGCTCGTCGGTCGAGATGAGGCCGATCTTCTCGACGTTGCCGCCGCGCGCTGCCGCTCCGCGCGCGAAGGCATCGATGAACTCGGGCGACGAAGGGCGCATGTCCCCGCCCACGAGCACGGTCTTCCCGGAGAGGCCGAGGACGTCGACGAACGCGGCTCCCACCGCCTCGACGATGCGCGCGTCGATGGTCTCGCCCACGATCCCGCGCACGTCGTAAGCCTTGAAGGACGCGGAAAGGTCGATGCGGGGCGCCTGGCCCGCGGAGGTGCTCACGTTGCTCGTCACCCGCCTGATTATGCCAAACGTCGTGGACGGCATCGATAGATGCCGACGGACGACGCCGCGTCCCCGCCCGGTGGGGAACGCGCCGTCGTCCGCGGGACCGGCGAGGTGGGCGTCAGTAGGCCTTGACGCGCTGCTCGACGATGAGGTGGATGAGGGCGAAGGTGCCGTCCTCGTCGATCGCGCGGAGGGCCGCTTCGATCGCGGCAGGCACGTCGGCGTCGCGCTCGACTCGGACGCCGAAGCCGCCGAACGCCTGGGCCATGAGGGCGAAGTCCGGATTCTTCAGCTGGGTGCCGGAGATCCGGTGCGGGTACTGGCGCTCCTGGTGGGAGCGGATGGTGCCGTACTCCTGGTTGTCCATGACGATGACGAGCGGGGTCGCCCCGTACTGGGCTGCGGTGGCGAGCTCCTGGCCGTTCATGAGGAACTCCCCGTCCCCGGCGATCGTGACGACGCGGCGGCCGGGGTTGGCGAGGGAGGCCGCGATGGCCGAGGGCACCGAATAGCCCATCGAGCCATTGCGCGCGCTGATCATCGACGCGTACCGCTGGGTCGGGAAGTAGCGGTGGGCCCAGTTGGTGTGCTCTCCGGCGCCGAGGGTGATCATCGCGTCCTCGGGCAGGGTGGGGACCAGGTTGGCCATGAGGGTATCCATGCGGGCGGGCCCGTCCGTGGGCGCTGCCGGGGGGAGGGCCGCGAACTTCTCCTGCTCGGTGCGCATGCGTTCGGTCCAGGCCGTCCACTCCTCGCGCACGGGCATGTTGATCATGACCAGGTCACGGACGAACACGTCGGGCTTCGCGACGATCTGGTAGGAGACCGGGCCGGATCGCCCTCGGAGGGACGGGTCGATGGTGACGAGGAAGTTCTTCTTCGTCCAGTCCTGGCGGACGATGAACCCGTCGGTGATGACGTCGCCCGGGACGGTGCCGACGAAGATCAGCAGGTCGGTCTCCTCGAGCAGGTTGTAGGTCGGCTTCGGGCGCCCGTAGCCGATCGGGCCGACGTAGGAGGGGGAGTCGAACGGGATGGTGCCCTCGCAGCGCCATTCGGCCGCGGCGGGGATGCGGTGCTCTTCGAGCCAGTTCGTCAGGGCGGTGGCGCCCTCCTGGGTCCAGTCGTTGCCGCCGACGACGAACAGCGGCTTCTCCGCCGCGAGCAGGGCGCTCTTGAGCGCCTTCCAGTCCGTGACGGTCATCCCGCCGGTTGCGACCGGGATCTTCGGGTGGATCTCGGCGTCGATCTCCTGCTGGATGATGTCCTCCGGAAGGCCGACGACGACCGGCCCTGGCCGGCCGTTCATGGCGGCGAACATCGCCTCGGCGACGATCTCCGAGGCCCGCTCGGCGTGGTCCAGGACCATCACGCGCTTCGCGCCGGTGTCGAACCAGGACTTGATGTCGAACTCCTGGAACGCCTCGCGGTCGCGGTGCGCGAACGGGATCAGGCCCACGAAGAGCACCATCGGGGTCGAGTCCTGCCACGCGGTGTGCAGCCCCACGTGGGCGTTCGCGGCACCGGGACCGCGGGTGACCATCGCGATGCCGGGCAGCTGGTTCATCTTCCCGTCGGCCTCGGCCATGTACGCCGCGCCGCCCTCGTGGCGGCACACGACCGTCTCGATGGGGGAGCCGTGCAGGCCGTCGAGGACATCAAGGAACGACTCGCCCGGAACAACGTAGCTCCGCGTGACGCCATGGGCCACGAGCGAATCCACGATCACGTGGCCGGCCGATTTCCTGGTGGGGCTCTCGGCTGAGACCGTCACGCCCGGGTTGAGGTTCGATTCTTCGGGCAGGTTCGATTCGGAGCGCGGCGGCGCCGTTGCCGTCATGGAGAGACATCCTTTTCGTTGGCACTGAGATAGGTGTAAATCCACCGTATCGGGCTGCAGGAACGCTCGGAGTCAGAAGTGTCAGAGGTCACGGGGATACTGGAAGACATGGTCCGGAGTCCCAGTTCGAACGTGCCCGCCGAAGGTTCTATGACGTTTTCTGACAGGGGCGCCCCCGGGGGTCCTGAGCTCCGGGCGCAGGCCCTGGAGGTGCTGCGCAAGCTCGTGGGGCGCGAGGATGCAGCCTTCCATCCGGGGCAGTTCGAGGCCATCGAGGCGCTCGTCGCGCATCGCCGTCGGACGCTCGTGGTCCAGCGGACCGGATGGGGAAAGTCGGCGGTGTACTTTGTCGCCTCGCTCCTCCTTCGGGCCCGCGGCGCAGGCCCGACCCTCATCGTTTCCCCGCTCCTCGCCCTGATGCGGGATCAGGTCGAGGCGGCCGCGCGCGCTGGGGTCCGCGCTGTCGCGATCAACTCCGCGAACCGGCTCGAGTGGGACGAAGTGCACGCGGCCCTCGCCCAGGACACGGCCGACGTCGTCCTCATCTCGCCCGAGCGGCTCACCAACCCGGCCTTCCGCGAGCAGCAGCTTCCTGAACTTCTCGCGCGGACCGGGTTGCTGGTCGTCGACGAAGCGCATTGCATCTCTGACTGGGGCCACGACTTCCGGCCGGACTACCGGCGGATCGCCGCGCTCATCGACGAGCTCCCGCCGTCGGTGCCGGTGCTGGCGACGACGGCGACCGCCAACGCCCGCGTGGTCGCCGACGTCGAGGAGCAGCTCGGGACCGACGTGCTGACGTTGCGCGGACCGCTCGGCAGAGATTCGCTGCGCCTCGGCGTGCTGCGGATGCCCGAACCGGGGCACCGTCTCGCGTGGCTCCTCCAGCACCTCGGCGACCTGCCCGGAAGCGGCATCATCTACACGCTCACGGTTTCCGCCGCGGAGGACACCGCCCGGCTCCTCGCCGAAGCCGGCTACCGAGTCCTGGCCTACACGGGCAAGACCGACACAGCAGAGCGCGAGGAGGCCGAGCGGCTGCTCAAGGGGAACGAGGTCAAGGCCCTCGTCGCCACGTCCGCCCTGGGCATGGGGTTCGACAAGCCGGATCTCGGGTTCGTCGTGCACGTGGGGGCGCCCTCGTCGCCGGTCGCGTACTACCAGCAGGTCGGCCGCGCGGGTCGCGGCGCCGCCCATGCCGACGTGCTGCTCCTGCCCGGGGCGGAGGACCGGGAGATCTGGCGCTATTTCGCGACGACCTCGATGCCGGACCGCACCAAGGCCCACGCGGTCCTCGACGCGCTCGCGGCGGCTGGCGGACCGCTCTCGACGGTCGCGCTCGAGGCGCAGGTCGAGCTTCGTCGCACGCAGCTCGACCTCCTGCTCAAGGTGCTTGCGGTCGACGGGGCCGTCGAGCGTGTCGGCGGCGGCTGGCGCCACACCGGCTCGCCGTGGAAGTACGACGACGAGCGCTACCGCCGCATCGCCGCGGCGCGGGCCGCCGAGCAGGCCGCGATGGTCGCGTATGAGGAGACGAACGCCTGCCGCATGGAGTTCGTGACGACGCAGCTCGACGACGAGACCGCTGCCCCCTGCGGTCGCTGCGACAACTGTGCAGGCCGCTGGTTCCCCGCCGAGGTGGACCCCGGCCTGCTCGAGCGCGCCGGCGAGCAGCTCCGGCACGCGGGCGTCCCGATAGAGCCGCGCGCCCAGTGGCCGAGCGGGATGGACAAGCTCGGTGTTCCTGCGAAGGGCCGCATCCCCGCCGGGGAACAGCTTTCTGAGGGACGGGTCCTCGCTCGCCTCACCGACTTGGGCTATGGGGGAGCGCTCCGCGAGCTCTTTGCGGCGTCGGCTTCCGACGGCGAGGTGCCCGCCGGGCTGCGGCCAGCCGTCGTCGAGCTCTTGGCGGGCTGGGCTCGCGGCGACGGCTCGGCTGGTCCGTGGAGTGGCGTCGGGAGGCCGGCGGGGGTCGTTGCGATGCCGTCGGCCACGAGGCCTCGGCTCATCGATTCGCTGGCCCAGGGCATCGCGCAGGCCGGGCGGCTGCCGTACCTCGGTGCGCTCTCCCGGACCGACTCGGCACGGCCCGGGCAATCGGGCGGCAACTCGGCGTTCCGGCTCGCCGGCGTGTGGTCCGCGTTCGACGTCGGCCCCGAGCTCCGCGCGGCGCTCTCCGGCTTGAGCGGGGAGCCCGTGCTGCTCGTCGACGACCTCGTCGACAGCCGTTGGTCCCTCACCGTGGCCGGCCGGCTGCTGCGCCTCGCTGGGGCCGGACCGGTGCTGCCCCTCGCGCTGGGGCAGGCCGGGTAACCCACCCCGGTCCGGTAACCCGCCCCCATTGCGCCGTCACCTCCGCCGGGTGCGCCCGCTTTGCGTCCGTCCGCCCGTTCTAGGTACTCTTGGGGAGCTAGCGATAGCAAGGAGACGTGCCAGAGCGGCCGAATGGACTTCACTGCTAATGAAGGGTCCGGGGAAACTTGGACCGGGGGTTCAAATCCCCCCGTCTCCGCGTTGTGAACGCCCCCGGTTTTCGGACCGGGGGCGTTCGTCTTTGGGCCATCCCGGAGGCAGTTCCCGCACCCCGGGAAGAGTTCCCGGAGCGTGAACTGCCTACGTAGTCAGCGCCCTCCACAGGAAAGCCTGGCTCCGGGCTTGGAGGGCGGCCGCTTGGCGGTTGTCGGAGGCGCCGGCGTGGCCACCCTCGAGCGCCTCGTGGTACCAGACGTTCGGGATGCCCATGGCGAGCATGCGCGCCGCCATCTTGCGTGCCTGCACCGGACCGACTCGATCGTCGGACGTCGCGGTCCAGATGAACGTGTCGGGATAGTCGACCCCGTCGTGCAGCAGGTGGTACGGCGAGAACGTCTTGATGAACTCCCACTGGTCGGGAACGTCCGGGTCGCCGTACTCGGCAATCCAAGACGTCCCGGCAGAGAGCTTCGTGTAACGGCGCATGTCGAGCAGCGGAACCCCGCAGGAGACCGCCCCGAAGAGCTGCGGGTAGCTCACGAGCATGTTCCCCACGAGGAGGCCGCCGTTTGAGCCCCCCGTGCAGCCGAGGTGCTCGGGCGAGGTCACGTCGCGTCGGATGAGGTCGCGGGCGACCGCCGCGAAGTCCTCGTAGGCCCGGTGGCGGTTCTCCTTGAGCGCAGCCTGGTGCCATGCTGGCCCGTACTCGCCTCCGCCGCGGATGTTCGCCACGACGTAGACCCCGCCGCGCTCAAGCCACGCCCGCCCGATCACGCCGCTGTAGGCCGGCGTCCGAGAAATCTCGAAGCCCCCATAGCCGCTCAGCTGGGTGGGATTGCTCCCGTCGAGCTCGAGGTCCTTGGGCCCGACCTGGAAGTACGGGACCTGGGTGCCGTCCTCGGAGGTGGCGAAATGCTGTTCCACAGCGAAGCGGCTCTCGTCGAAGAACGACGGCGCCCGCTTGACTGGTCCATTGCTCCCGCCGATGGTGCCACGGAGAAGCGTCGTGGGGGTGAGGAAGCCCGTGGCGACGAGCCAGTAGTCGTCGCCCGCCTCTGGGTCTTCGTCGTCGACCGCGTAGCTCTCCACGAGGTGCAGCGGCGGGCACGCGTCGAGCTCCTTGGTGGCCCAGTCGCTCGAGCCGGCCGGCGGCGGGGTGAGAACCCGGATCTCGGACGACACATCGCGAAGCAGGTTCACGAGCAGATGGTTCCGCGTCCAGCTCCACGACTGGAGCGAGGTGTGCGCGTCAGGGGAGAACAGGAGCGTGAGCTCCCGGGAGCCGCCCATGAAGGCCTCGAAGTCCGCCGCGAGCAGCGACCCCGCGCGGTGCACAGCGCCGTCGAGATCCCAATCGCGTTGGGGGCGGAACAGGAGCCATTCGCGGTGCAGGTCGACGTCGACGTCGGTGGGGACGGGAATCCGCTGCCACCCGCCGTCGCGCCACACCGAGTGCTGCACGTCGAAGAAGCTGATCCGGTCGCTCGCGAGCAGCCGCTCGAAGCCTGGCGTGTCGTCGAACCCGCCGCTCGCCATGAGGTGGTCGGCCGGCACCTCGAAGATGACCTCGGCGGCCTCGAGGGCCGATCCGCGCGCGAGCTTCCGCACCACGCGGGGGTACGAGGACGTCGTCACGGCACCATCGCCGAGGGTCGAGGACACGATGAGCGTGTCGGCGTCGAGCCAGTCCGCACCGCCCTTCGCCGCCGGCAGCGAGAAGCCGCCGTCTGCCGGCGCGACGAAGGCGCGGTCTTCGACGTCGTACTCGCGCAGGGCAGACGCATCGCCGCCGTCGGGGGAGAGGCGCACGATGCAACGACGCCAGGACTGGCTGTCCGCGGGCCGGAGGAAGCTCGCGCCGCCCCAGACCCACTCGGTGCCCTCGTTCGCGGCGAGCGCGTCGACGTCGAGCAGGATCTGCCATTGGGGCGACTCGGTCACATAGCTCTCCCACCGAGTGCGGCGCCACAGCCCCTTCGGGTTCTGGGCATCCCGCCAGAAGTTGTAGTACCACTCACCCCGTTTGGTAACCATGGGAATCCGGTCCTGGGAGTCCATCACCTCGAGGATCTCGGCCTCGAGCTCGGGGTAGTCTCCCGTCTCCAGCAGGTCCTCGGTCCGTGCGTTCTGCTCGCGCACCCAGTCGAGCTGTTCGGTCCCGTGGACGTCCTCGAGCCAGAGGTTCTCGTCCACTGGTTCCTTGGGGACAGGAGTGAGGGTCTGCGCCGGATCCGTCATGCTGCTCATCCTCGCATGGGCCGCCGACAGCGCAAGGGCCCCGGGCTATGCGTCACCTGTGACGCCGAAGAGCGCGGGGACCGGCGGGTTAAGCTCGAAGGATGATTCGGGGAGGTGCACGAGCGCGGCTGCGCATCGCCGTCGTCGGCGGCGGCCCGCGAGGGGCCTCCGCCGTCGAACGCCTCCTCGCGAATTGGGCCGAGGCAGGAGCCGATCCGGCGGCCCACGCGGCGCCGGACCGAGAACGCACGACGACGGCCCCCACCGCGCGCGGGAACGGAGCGCGCGAGCTCGAGATCACGGTGTACGAGCCGTTCGGGCTTGGCCCGGGCCGGGTGTGGCGGACGGAGCAGCCTCGCGAGTTCCTCATGAACACGCCCTGTTTCTTCCCGACGCTCATCCCTTCCGAGCCCGGACTCGCGGAGCCGCTCGCGGGCGGCAGCTTCGACGCGTGGCGCGAGGCGCGCCGGAGCGAGCTCGGCCGTGGGGGGCCGACCGATCTCACCGCGGAGGAAGCCGCAGACCTAGCCGCCCTCGAAGCGTCCGATTTCCCGCCCCGCGCCCTCTACGGCCGCTATCTGACTGACACGATGGCCGCGGTCCTCGCCGCAGCCCCCCGCGGGGTGAGCGTCCGGCAAGTCCGCGAGGAGGTCACTCGTCTGGGCCGCACGCCCCATGGATGGGCCCTCACGACCCGGGACGGCCGCGCACGCGAGGCGGACGCCGTCGTCCTTGCGCTCGGCCATGTGCCCTCGAAGCTGAACCAGACCCAGCACGCCCTTGCTGAAGCGGCCGGCCGCCTCGGCCTCACGTACCTCCCTCCCGCCGCCCCCGCCGACGTCGACTGGGAAGCCCTCCCGAGCGGAAGCGCCGTCCTCGTGCGCGGAATGGGCCTGAATTTCTTCGACGTCATGGTCCGGCTGACGCAGGGGCGTGGCGGACGGTTCAAGGAGGGGCCCAACGGCCAGCTCGAGTACGTCGCCTCGGGCCGGGAACCGCGTCTGGTTGCCGCCTCCCGCCGCGGCGTCCCCTATCGGGGCAAGGCCGAGATCGGAGCGTACTACGCACCGGGCGTCCACCTCCGCTGGCTCACACGCGCCGCGGCGCTGGCCCCGCGGGAGGCGGGGCTCACGCCGTCGTTCGACGCGGACCTCTGGCCGCTCCTGCACCGCGACACCCTCTGGGCCTACTACTCGACGCTCGCACGGACGGCGCCGGAGGAGGTCAGGCCAGGATTCCTCGACGCGCTCGAGGCCGCGCTCGGAGTCTCAGGCCCCAGCTGGGAGGAGCAAGCGGAATCAGTCGTCGAAGGCGCGATCCGCGAGGAACTCCGACTTGACCTGCGCGGACTCGGGGCCCCGCTCGCCGGGCGGCACTTCGCGAACCGCTCCGAGCTGGACGCACACGTCCTCGCCTACCTCGACGACGATGCGGCCCGCTCCGCCCGGGGGGAGAACGACCCGCTCAAGATGGCAATAGCGGCGCTGCATCGCGGCCGCGCAGTGCTCAAGGAAGCGGTGGCCGACGGCGGGATCACCGAGGAATCGTGGGTCTCCGGGTTGCGCGGCTGGTTCGAGGGGCTCGTCGAGGGGCTCGCGAGCGGCCCGCCGTCCCTGCGCATCCGTCAGCTCGCCGCCCTCATCCGGGCCGGGGTCCTGAGCACGGTCGGACCGGAGCCGCGCTTCCGGGTGGATCGCGGCGCGGGCTGCTTCGTCGCGGAATCGCCGTGGGTCGGCGGCCAGCCGGTGTACGCGGCCGCGATGGTCGAGGCGCTCGCACCGGCGAACGTCGTCGCCGCTGCGGATTCGCCGCTGCTCGCGGGGCTCCTCGCGGACGGCCTCGTTCGGCCCAAGTACCTGGCGGGCGCGGACGGGGTCCCGCGGCCGGCGAGCGGGCTCGACGTGACCGCGCCGCCGTACCGGCCGCTCGACGTCAACGGGCACCCCGTCCAAGGCCTGTACGTCCTCGGGCTGCAGCTCTCTGCTGCCCAGTGGGGCACCGCGATCGCCGCCGAGGCACACCCTTTCGGCGCACCGGGCGAAGCGAACGACGGCGCCCCTTACCCGAGCGCCCAGCGCACCCTCCGCGATGCGGACGCGGTGGCGAGGGACATCCTCGGACTCTAGCCGGGCGATCCCTTCTACGACTCGGCCTCGACCTCCTCTGAGCCCTGCCTCAGGTCCTGGTGGATGAGGAAGACCGCGCCCAGCGGGTCGGTAAGCGTTGCGATCCGCCCGAACGGCGTGTCCTCGGGCTCACGCACCAGCCGCCCGCCGAGCCGCTGCGCGGTCTGGGCCGCGGCGTCGGCGTTCTCGACTCCCCAGTAGATCTGCCAGTTCGAGGGGACCCCCTCGGGAAGGATCCCGTCCGCGTCCATGACGCCCGCCTTCGCCTCCCGGCCGGCGCCGAGGGTGGTGTAGCGGAATTCGTCGGTGTCGCTCATTGTCTCGGTTTCCCAGCCGAGCACGTCCTGGTAGAACTTCACGGTCTGGGGGTAGGCGCGGGAGAGCACCTCGAACCACACCGGCGAGCCCGGCTCTGCGAGTCTCCCGAAGCCCGTGTGGCCCTCCGGCTGCCAGCCGCCGAACGCGGCCCCGCCGGCGTCGCCGAACATCGCCATGTGCCCCTGCTCGGGCACCTCCATGGGCGGCATGAAGACCTGACCGCCGCCCTCCTGGACTTTGGCCGCCGTCGACTTGATGTCCTCGGTGAGGAGGTAGACGGTCCAGACATCCGGCATGGTGTCCTGCTCAGGCATCTTCGGCATGATGCCGGCCACCTGTTCGCCGTCCTTGAACGCTGTCGTGTAGCCGCCGTACTTGTCTGGGTCGCTTCCCTCGAACGTCCAGCCGAAGAGCTCGCCGTAGAAGGTCTTGGCCTTTTCGAGGTCGCTGGTCATGAGGTCCGCCCAGCAGGGGGCTCCCGGGGTGAGATCAGGCTTCGGCATCGATGCTCCTTGCGGTCGATTGCTCGCGTGCGTTCCTCGCGGGCGATTCGTCGTGGTCCCGACCCTGCCGACGCTATAAGTGCCCACCGACACTTTCAAGGCCGCGACGCGGCCCGAGCGACAAGGCGCCCCAAGTGGAACGGCGCCCCCGGGCCGAAGACCGGGGGCGCCGTTCATTCTGCGCGACGCGATGCAGCGGAAGGTAAGGGATTTGAACCCTTGGTGCGGGGTTGCCGCACACTGGTTTTCAAGACCAGCTCCATAGGCCGCTCGGACAACCTTCCTCGTGCCTAGTAGTGTTTCATAGGCATCAGACTTGACGAAACCGACGGCATCCGGAACCGATGCCGGCTGCCTCGGGAGGAAGCATGAAGGCCGTGTACATCGCCGAGCCCGGAGGCCCGGAAGCCTTGCAGGTCCGCGAGGTCGACGATCCGGTGCCAGGCCCTGGCGAGGTGCTCATCGACGTCGTTGCCGCGGGGATCAACCGGGCCGACGTCCAACAGCGGCGGGGCTTCTACCCGCCACCGCCCGGCGCCTCCGAGGTGCCCGGCCTCGAAGTCTCCGGCCGCATCTCCGCTTTCGGGCCCGACGTCGTCCGCCCGTTCTCGGCGGGGGACCGGGTCGTGGCGCTCCTCGCGGGCGGCGGCTACGCGCAGAAGGTCGCGGTGCCCGCCGAGCAGGTACTGCGGATCCCGGACGGCGTGGACCTTGTCACCGCCGCGAGCCTGCCCGAGACCGCAGCCACCGTGTATTCGAACCTCATGATGACGGCGCAGCTCCAGCCGGGCGAGCTCGTCCTGATCCACGGGGCGACGGGCGGGATCGGCACCATGGGGGTGCAGATGGCGAAGGCCTTCGGGGCGCGAGTCGCGGCGACGGCGGGCAGCGAGGAAAAGGTCAGCACCGCGCGGGCCTTCCTCGGCGTCGACGTCGCGATCAACTACCGCGAGCAGGACTTCGTGGAAGCGGTGCGCAACGCGACGGACGGCCGCGGCGCGGACGTGATCCTCGACGTCGTCGGCGCGAAGTACCTCGAACGGAACGTCGAGGCGCTCGCCCCCTACGGCCGGCTCATTGTCATCGGCCTCCAAGGCGGCGCGAAGGCCGAGCTCAACCTCGGACTCCTGCTCAACAAGCGCGCCGCGATCATCGGCACGGCGCTTCGGCCGCGGCCCGTCAAGGAAAAAGGCGTCATCATGTCCGCCGTCCGCGACCACGTCTGGCCGCTCATCGCGGATGGGCGGATCAAGCCGCTCGTGGACCGGACTTTTCCGCTCGCCGACGTCCAGAAGGCCCACGAATACTTCGACTCCGGCGAACACGTGGGCAAGGTCCTCCTCACCATGTGACCGTTCGCTCCACGCGAAGCACCGGCCCCTTGGCGGCGCAGAGGCACATGAGAGGATGGGCCACATGAGCGAAGCGCACGGGAGCACGACGCCGAACGGGGGGCCACGCGACGAGCCTTTTGTCGGTACGACGATCGACGACGGGCAGTCGAACGGCCACACGGGCCAAGGCGCGGCGCATCAGGGCGGACAGCCAGAGCACCCGCGGCGGGCGAGCCTTCAGGAACTCGTGGACGAGCCCGCGAAGGTCATGCGGATCGGCACGATGATCCGGCAGCTCCTCGAAGAGGTGAAGGGGGCCCCGCTCGACGAGGCTGCCCGCACTCGCCTGGCAGAGATCCACGATCGCTCCATCCGCGAGCTCGAGGACGGGCTTGCCCCCGAGCTCGTCGACGAACTCCACCGCATCTCTCTGCCGTTCTCGGACGACGCCGTACCCTCGGAGTCGGAGCTCCGCGTCGCGCAGGCGCAGCTGGTCGGCTGGCTCGAGGGGCTCTTCCACGGAATCCAGACGGCGATCGCGGCCCAGCAGGCAGCGCACCAGCTCGCCGCGGCACAGGTCCAGCTCCGGCAGCTCCCGCCGGGCACCATGATCGCGCCCGGTGTTGTCATCGGGGAGAACGGCGAGCCCCAGCGTGCCCCGGGCGGCGCCGAACACGATCGACCGCGTTCCGACCGCCCGGAACACGGTCCGGGCCAGTACCTCTGAGCTCGCAGGTGGGAGTTCTCGGCAATGTGCTCCGCGGGCGCCGTGACGACGCTGAGCTCGGCAAGGGCCTGTGGCGGCGCGCCCACGACCGCTTCCAACGCGGCCTCGACCGGTACCACCAAGTGCTCGAGGGGGTCGACGACGACGCGCTCTATGCCGAGCTCGTGGTGATCGCCGACGCGCTTTCGGACCTGCTTCCGCGCGTCCGCGCCGTGTGCATGACATGCCAGCGGCGCTCCCCGAGCGACGGGTTCGAAGTGCCGGGCGAACTGGCCCCAGTCCACCGCGCGCTCTCCAAGGCAGGCAATGCCTTGGCGACGACGGCCGAGGCCGCCGCGATGCTGAGCCTCGCCGTGGGGCCTGTCCCCGTCGGGGCTCTCTCGGTGCAGCGACGCGCGGCGTCCGTGCTCGAACAGGTCGAGCTCGCCGAGTCTTACGTAGAGGCCTGAAATATTCCCCGTTTCGCGAAATGCGAAGTCGCGCAGGAACTTCGGCAACTCGGCCCAACGTCAGGGGCCGCGGTGGCAGGATGAAGATATGGCTTCTACCAATTCCCTGACATCCCCTGTGCTCACTTTCCACGACGGCAACAAGATTCCCCAGCTGGGCTATGGGGTCTGGCAGGTCGAGGATGACGTTGCAGAGCGCGTGGTCGGCGAGGCGTTCGAGGTCGGCTACCGCCACATTGACACGGCCGCCATCTACGGCAACGAGGCAGGCGTGGGGCGCGCGATCTCCTCGTCCGGCCTCGCCCGCGAGGACCTCTTCATCACCACGAAGCTCTGGAACGCGGACCAGGGCGCCGGCAACGTGGTGCCCGCGTTCGAGACGTCGCTCGACAAGCTCGGCCTCGAGTACGTCGACCTCTACCTCATCCACTGGCTCCAGCCGAAGCAGGGCAAGTACGTCGAGACGTGGCAGGAGCTCGTCAAGCTCCAGGCCTCGGGTCGCGTCCGCTCGATCGGTGTCTCGAACTTCACGGTTGAGGCAATCCAGGAGATCGAGCGCGAGACCGGCGTCCTGCCTGTGATCAACCAGGTCGAGACGCATCCGTACTTCCCCCAGTCCGAGCTTCGCGCGTTCGAGTCCTCGAGCGGGATCCTCCACGAGTCGTGGTCGCCCCTCGGCCAGGGCAAGGACCTCCTGGCCGACCCGGCCCTCGAGGCGATTGCCGAGAAGCACGGCGTGAGCGTCCCGCAGGTCGTCCTCGCGTGGCACCTCGCGCTCGGCAACGTGGTGATTCCGAAGTCCGTCACGAAGGAGCGCATCGCGCAGAACTGGGCCTCGCTCAGCGTGAGCCTCGACTCCGAGGACCTCGCCGCGATCGCTCAGCTCGACAAGGGCGCGGCGGGCCGTATCGGAGCAGACCCCGCCGTGAGCGACTTCGCCTGAGTCTCCCGCCTTGCGGCCCCAACCTCCGCTTGCGCCGTCACTTCCGCAGGGGGAGAACCCTGCGGAAGTGACGGCGCAACGATTTGGGGGCCGGCGTAGTCTACTGCGCCGCCGCAACCTGCGGCCGGACCTAGGGGCCGGACCTAGGATCAATGCATGAGTGAGGAGCCCGACGTCGTCCTCTCCTGGGCGTCGACGCCGGCGATCCGCAAGACCATGCTCGGCAATCGCTCCCGTGACACCGCGCCCGAGCTCCTGGTCCGCCGGGCCGTGCACGCGATGGGCCTGCGCTACCGGGTGGCCGCCCGTCCGGTGCCCGAACTCCGCCGCACCGCCGACCTCGTCTTCACCCGGGCCCGAGTCGCGGTCTTCATCGACGGCTGCTATTGGCATGGCTGCCCAGAGCACTACATCGAGCCCAAGCGCAACGTCGACTACTGGCGGCCCAAGATCGCGCGCAACCGCGAGCGGGACAAGGAGACGACGGCGGAGCTCACCGCCCGCGGGTGGCGCGTGCTCCGCTTCTGGAGCCACGAGGACCCGCTCCGCGTCGCCGTCCAGATCCGGCGCGCGGTGACGGGCGGCGCGGAAGGGGAGCCCCCGGCGTCGTCCTCCTGACTGGGTCCTCCTGACGGGCGCGACTGGTTAGAGGAGCCTTCGGCGGGTAGTGGGGTGGTACCCGAACGAGGAGGCCCCCGTGGACACCAGCCAGATCGTATGGCTCATCGTCGCGATCATCGTGTTCATCGCCGTGATAGTCGTGGCGTTGACCATGACTCGTCGGCGCACCGCGCGTCATCAGGAGCAGATGAGAGACCGCGCGCGAAGCATGCGGGACGAGGCGGCGCAGCACGAACTCGACATCCGCGAGCGGGAGGCCCAGGGCCTCGAGGCGCGGGCCCGCGCCGAGAAGGCGCAGATCGAGGCCGAACGCCTCCGCCGCGAGGCCGAGGAGAAGAGCGGCTCGGCGCGCGAGGGACGGGAACACATCGAGGAGCAGCGACGACGCGCCGACGAGCTCGATCCCGACGTCGACGACCACGGCACGAAGCGGAATCTTGGCGACGGGCGCGAGGGGGCCGAGCAGCCTGACCGCTCCGAGCTGAGGCGCGACCGGTCTGACCGGCGCGCAGACGTGCCGGGCCGCGCAGACGTGCCGGATGACGTGCCGTATACCGGCGCTCACTCCCAGACCGACGATGACCAGAATGTGCAGGACGCGGAATACCGAGAAGCGCAGTATCGAAACCGGAGCGAAGGAAGGTCATGACCGACACCGTCAACCCGATCCAGATCCAGAAGTTCCTCCAAGGAGTCGACTACCCGGCCGACAAGCAGGCGCTCGTCTCCGCCGCGAAGGACAACGGGGCAGACAGCAACGTGGTCCGGGCCGTCGAGGGCATTCCCGAGCGCACGTACGAAAAGCCCACTGAGGTGAGCGAGGCCATCGTCGAGGCCGGCCGCCATCCCGAGGGCGGCAGCATGGGCCACGGGGGAGCTCCCGGGGGCGAGTCCGACGACGAGGGCGAACGCTTCGACGCGGGGTAGGCCCTCTAG
>NZ_DAIUJO010000001.1:42978-67806 GCF_036848755.1 Sinomonas sp.
AGGGTCAGGCGACCCGGTAGCGCTCGGCGTCCGCGGTGCGGAGTTCGAGGCCGTTGCCGGGTCGTTCCGCGTCCGGGGTGATGGTCCCGCCCTGAGGATCGAGCGTTCCCTCGAAGAGCATCTGCTCAAGCCGGACGTGGTCGTGGAACCACTCGAGGTGCCGGAGGCGCGGTGCCGCGGCGGCCGGTGCGGCCGTGATGGCGGGAGCGCAATGCCCCGAGAAGTCGATTCCGTGCGCGTCCGCGACCGCGGCAGCCCGCAGCCAGCCCGTGATGCCGCCACAGCGCGTCACGTCGGCTTGCAGGCAGTCGACTGCGCCGGCCGCGCACATGCGCTCGACGTCGGCGGCCCGGGTGAGGTATTCGCCGGCGGCGACATCCGCAGCGACGGACTTGCGCACGAAGCGGAGTCCCGCGAGGTCCTCGCTCGAGACTGGCTCCTCGAACCACGTGAAGGCTGCCTCGCGCGCGGCCTGGGCGACCCGGATGGCCTGCTTCGCCGAATAGGCTCCGTTTGCGTCGACAAACAGCTCGGCGTCCGGTCCCACTGCCTCGCGCGCTATGAGCATGCGTTCGATGTCACGCGTCTCGTCCGTGCCGCGGTCCTGGCCGATCTTGATCTTCGCGCGGGGGATGCTCTGCCCGAGGACCCAGCCGACGAGCTGCTCTGTGAGCCGTTCGTACGAATAGGTCGTGAAGCCGCCGCTACCGTAGACCGGCACCTCCGCGCGGGCAGCTCCGAGGAATTGGTGCAGCGGCAGGCCCGCGAGGCGCGCCGCGAGGTCCCAGAGTGCGCAGTCGACGGCGGACGCCGCGTAGGAGGCGGCACCCGATTGGCCGGCATTGCGAAGCGCTCGGGCCATCGCCTCGGCGCTCGCCCGAACGGAGAAGGCGTCGGTCCCGCGGACGGCTGGCTCGAGCAGTTCGGAGACGACGCCGATGAGCGCCTTCGGTCCGTACGTGTACCCGATTCCCGTCTCTCCGGCCGCCTCGGCATGGACGACGACGATCGTGGTCGAGTCCCATGCGAACGTTCCGTCCCCCTCCGGGGCATCCGTCGGCACCGTGTAGGCCGAGGCCCGGACGGCGGTGACAGGAGAAGCCGCCCCGCTCACTTCCGGTGCCCCGGAAGCAGCTCCTGGGCCTTGGTCTTGAGACCCTCCTTGATGTAGCCCCACCGGTGCGGGTCGCCGTGGACCACGCTCTTGGCGGCGTTGAGCGCCTGTTCGAACGTCGCGTGCGGCGGGATGGGCGGGACGTTCGGGTCGGTGCGGACATCGAGCACCGTGGGCCGTGACGCCGTGAGCGCCTGATCCCAGGCTGAACCGAGGGCATCCGGGTTGTCGACCGAGACGGCCCCGAGTCCCAGCCCCGCAGCGAAGCCCGCGTAGTCGACGTCGGGAATCGCCTGGGTCATGGGGACGGTCGGCGACCCGCTGAACGCCCTGAGCTCCCACGTGACCTGATTGAGGTCGTTGTTGTGGAGCACGACGACGATGAGCCGCGGATCCTCCCACTCCTCCCAGTAGCGTGCGATGGTGATGAGTTCCGCGAGACCATTCATCTGCATCGCGCCGTCGCCCTCGAACGCGATGACCGGCCGGTCGGGGTTCCCGAACTTGGCTCCGATGGCATAGGGGACGGCCGGGCCCATCGTCGCGAGGTTGCCGGAGAGGCTTCCCCGCACGCCAGAGGGGAATCGGAGCTGACGCGCGTACCAGTTCGCGGCGCTTCCCGAATCCGCGGCAATGATCGCGCTCGCGGGCAGGCGCTCCGAGAGTTCCGAGAACACGCGCAGGGGGTTGATCGGTTCGGCCTCGACGAGGGCCTCGTCGTGCATGGTCTCCCACCACCTCGAGACCTTGTCCTCGATATCCTTGCGCCAGCTACGGTCCTCCTTCCGGACGAGAAGCGGGATGAGGGCCCGCAGCGCGGCGCCGGCGTCGGCGACGAGGTTGACCTCGTAGGGGTACCGGAGGCCGACCATGGTCGGGTCCACGTCGATCTGCACGCCGCGCGCCTGCCCGGGTTCCGGGAAGTAGTTCGCATAGGGAAAGCTCGAGCCGACGGTCAGGAGCGTGTCGCAATCACGCATGAGCTCGTAGCTCGGCCTCGTGCCGAGGAGGCCGATCGAGCCCGTCACGTAGGGCAGCGTGTCAGGGAGGGCATCCTTGCCGAGGAGCGCCTTGGCCACCCCCGCGCCGAGGAGCTCGGCGACCTGCTGGACCTCCGCGGCAGCATGCCGGGCGCCCTGGCCGATGAGCATCGCCACTCTCTCGCCCTGGTTGAGGACGTCTGCCGCTCTCCGGATCGCCTCCATGTCCGGCTGAACGTCGGGCCACTCGATGCCGAGGCTCGAGGGCACCATCTTCATCGCGTGGGTCGGAGCGGAGTACTCGAGCTCTTGGACATCCGCTGGAATGACGACGGCGGTCGGGGCGCGACGAGCGTACGCGACCCGGATCGCGCGGTCGATGACGTTGGGCAGCTGCTCCGGGACCGTGACGAGCTGGACGTAGTCGGAGGCAACGTCCTTGAAGAGCGTCGGCAGATCGACTTCCTGCTGGAACGATCCCCCCATCGAGGTGCGGGCCGCCTGCCCGACGATCGCGACGACGGGGACGTGGTCGAGCTTCGCGTCGTAGAGGCCGTTGAGCAGGTGGATCGCGCCGGGCCCGGAGGTGGCCATGCAAACCCCGACCCGGCCGGTGAACTTCGCATAGCCGACCGCCTCGAACGCGGCCATCTCCTCGTGGCGCGCCTGAATCAGACGCGGCCCCTCACCCTTGCCGAGCGCGGTCACGATCCCGTTGATGCCGTCGCCGGGATAGCCGAACACCGTCTCGACGTCCCACGCCCTCAGCCGCTCGAGCAGGAACTCGGCGACGTTCTGTGCGGCCATGTCAGCCCTCCTTCTGGAGTGTGAACGTTTCCGTGGGCCGGCGGACACCCTGCCGTGCACCCGCAGCAAGCCTCGCCGCCGTCCTCGCGGCGAGGGCCATGATCGTCAGAGCCGGGTTGGCGCTGCCCTGAGTGGGCAGGACGCTCCCGTCCGTGAGGAAGAGGTTCGGCACTGCGAAGGTGCGGCAGTCGGCGTCGACCACTCCGTGTTCCTGGTCCGCCGCCATGCGGGCACCGCCCACGAGGTGGGCGTACCGCTGGATGGTCATGACCTCGCTCGCTCCGGCGGCGTGGAGAATCTCCTCCATCTTCTCCTGCGCGGCTTTCATGAGGCGCTTGTCGTTGCCGCCCCGGCTGTACGTCACGCGGGCCACGGGCATCCCCCGCCGGTCCTTCTCGGCATCGAGCGTGACCCGGTTGCCGGGAAGCGGCAGGAATTCGCACAGCGCGCCGAGGCAGGCCCAGTGCACGTAATCGCTCATGCGCCGTCGGAGGTCCCTGCCCCAGTGGCCCTGCGCCGCGATGTGCTCCGCCCACGTGATCGGCAGGGGAGAGACCGTCTGGATCGAGAAGCCCCGCTTGTACGGCTTCGACGGATCCGTCTCGTAGAACTGCTCGGTGCTGACCTCGGGCGGGGGCGCCTTGTACATCCGCACCTCGTCCTCGAACCGGCCGCCGGTCTGCGGCGCTCCCTGGACCATGAGGTACCGGCCGACAAAGTCGAAGTCGTTGCACAGCCCGTCGGGAAAGCGCTGTGAGGCCGAGTTCAAAAGGAGCCGTGGCGTCTCAATCGAGTACCCCGCGACGGCGACGTTCCTGGCCCGCTGGAAGCGTTCGACCCCGCGGTGCACGAAGTGCACGCCCGTCGCGAGGCCTGTGCGCGAGTCCACTTCGACACGGGTCGCGGTGGAATTGGCGCGGATCTCGGCTCCGTGCTCGATCGCATCCGGGACATGTGTGATGAGCGGGGACGCCTTCGCATCGACCTTGCACCCCTGGAGGCAGAAGCCGCGGTAGATGCAGTGCCGCCGATTGCCGAAGCGGCCGTTCGAGATCGCTACCGGCCCGACCCTGGCCTCGATTCCGCACTGGTCCGCGCCGCGGAGGAATACCTCCCCGTTGCCGCCCACCGGGTGGGGGCTCTGCGGGTAGCTGTGCGGCTCCCCCCACGGCCAGTCCTGCCCCGCGACTGGCAGCTCCTCCTCCATGTCCTCGTAGTACGGCCTGAGGTCCTCGTAGTCCAAGGGCCAGTCGGCCCCGACTCCGTCGAGGGTCTCCGTGTGGAAGTCGCTCGGGTGGAAACGTGGCGCGTAGCCGGCGAAGTGCACCATCGAGCCGCCCACGCCTCGGCCAGAGTTGTTGGAGCCGAGCGGGACAGGGTCCTCCCCGTCGATGACGCGGGGCTCGGTCCAGTAGAGATGATGGGACCCCGCCTCGTCGCTCACCCAGTCGCGCTCGGGTTCCCAGAAGGGGCCCGCCTCGAGCACGACGATGGACCACCCCTCCCGGGCGAGGCGCTGGGCGACCGTCGATCCTCCCGCGCCGCAGCCGACGATCACGAGGTCCACCTCGTCGTCGTCCCCATAGCGTCGCATGCGCTCGATGACGTCGGGGCTTGAGGCGGGAAGCAGCCACGCCGATTCGTTGCGCGCCCGGACGGCCCTGAGCGAATTGATGGTCGCGAGCGGGTTCAGGGACCTCATGCCTTCTCACCGGGATGTGCATCCCGCACCTCGAAGTGCTCGCGGCGCCCCACCCCGAGGTTCGCATACCCGCGGGGATAGGCCGGTCCGGGGAACCCGATCTCGTCCCAAGCCCACGGGTGAGCGTAGAACGCCGTGCACGCGTAGCGGAGCCACAGATTCCAGACGTGGCCAGCCGGCATGCCGTGCCATTGGCCCTCAAGGGCTTGAACTGCACCGAGCACGGCCTCCTGCTGGGCCGGCGTGGCGTCTGCGAACCCGACCCCGTAGCGTTCGCGCGCATCCTCGTCGATGAATCGGACGGACCGCCGCCACACCTCGCCGTCCTCGGGCAGGTCCGCGTACCTCCAACCGTCGGTCTCCCCAGCGGCCAGCCTGGCGTCGACGAGGTTCACGAGCGGCACGCGCGGCTCGCCCTCCTGCCCCACGAGCTGGTCCAGCATCGCCGAGGCGATCCCTTCCTCCTCGGCGTTGAAGAAGCACACGTCCGGCGGCCGCCCCACGCGGGAGAGGATGAGCGCTGACGTCGCCTCGTCCCAGTGGTCCCTCTGCTCGAGTGCCCGCTGCCCCGGGAAGCGGCCCCCGCCGTCGTCCTCTGGTAGAGGGAGTGTCACGACTCCCTCCTCAGGACCGACGCCAGAAGTCCCATGCCCCCCACGAGGGTGACGAGCAGCGGCGCGAGCAGCGGCGGTCCCATCTCCGAGTTGTAGCGGAACTCTTTGAATCCCCCCGGCCGCTGCGCGATCCCGCGCAGGTGAAGGTACGTCCCCTGGAGTCCGTTGGCGATGATCGCCGCGCTCGCGAGCGGGAGCGCGGTGTGTGCCATGCGGGTGCTCACGACGCCCGCGACCCCCGCCGCCGCACCGATCGGGCCGAGCACCACGGGCGCCCACATCCACGGGTCGCCGAAGCTCGCCCTGTCGTGCTCAAGGTAGATCTCGGCCGCGGTCACGAGTGCCCCCGCAGCCGTCAGGCCGGAGAGCGTCCGTTCGAAGCGCCCTGTCTCGACGTTTCGAACGAGCCGCTGGATCCCTCGGGGTGCGGGTGTTTGGGCTATCAATCGGCTTGCAGGGCCCCGGGAGGGGATGAGCTTCATGGGATTCCTTTCTCCTAGAAGGGCTTTCCTCCTGTCACGGGGACGACGGCGCCCGAGATGTAGGACGCCTCGTCCGAAGCGAGCAGAACGTACGCGGGGGCGAGCTCCGCGGGCTGGGCCGGACGCCCGAACGGGCTGTCCTTGCCGAACTCGGGCACGTGGTCCGGCCAGCCTGTTGAGGGAATGAGCGGAGTCCAGACCGGGCCAGGAGCGACGGCGTTGATCCTGATCCCCTTCTCGCCCAGCTCCGGGGCGAGCGCCTTGACGAGCGCAACCTGGGCTGCCTTCGTCATCGCGTAGTCGAAAAGGCTCGGCGAGGGCTGGGCCGCCTGGATGGAGCTCGTGATGATGATCGATGCGCCGGGCTGGAGGTGCGGAAGCGCCGCTCGCAGGAGCCAGAACTGGCTGTACAGATTGGTCTTGAGCACCCGGTCGAACTCTTCGGTCTGCACGGCGTCGATGCCGTCCCGGGCCTGCTGGTACGCGGCGTTGAGCACGAGGACGTCGAGCCGCCCGAACTCGTCGAGGACCCGGCGGGGGAGGGAGCCGGCGTAGTCCTCGTCGCGGAGGTCGCCGTCGAGCGTGAGGGCTTCGCGTCCAGCGTCGCGCACGAGCGACGCCGTCGACTCCGCGTCCTCCCACTCCTCGGGGAGGTGAGTGAGGGCTACGTCCGCGCCCTCACGTGAGAACGCAATCGCGACGGCACGCCCGATCCCGGAATCGCCGCCGGTGATCAGGGCCGCGCGTCCCTCGAGCCGCCCGTGACCTTCGTAGGTCTCCTCGCCGTGGTCTGGGCTCGGCTCGGTCTCAGTGGTGGTTCCAGGAGCTTCGAGATCCTGCGCGGGCTTCTCACCGGCAGGGTGCACCTCTTGCGGGTTGTCGGGTTCGTTCGTGCGATCGGACATGCGTGCGTCCTCCGGAAGGTGGAAGGCGGACAGGGACCTACGGCTTGATCCACGGCTCACGATACGCCCGGCTCCGGGGCCGCGGAACCCGCTGTGCGGCCTATGTGGAAAGTGATTGAACCGCGGAAAACCGGGGTAAGTGCGGCCAGTGGCCCGCACTCACCGTTCCCTTCGCACCGCTTGGACGCGGCGCCGCGCGGGCCGGGGATTCACGTATCTCAACGAGAACGGCGAGCGCCTCCCGCCGAGCGAACTTGAGCGGGTGCGCTCGCTCGCCATCCCGCCCGCGTGGCGGAACGTCAAGATTGCCGCGTCGCCCCAAGCGAAGCTGCAGGCCATGGGCGTGGACGCGGCTGGACGCACCCAATACCTCTACAACGCGGCGTGGCGCGCCCGGCAGGAAGCCCGGAAGTTCGACCGGGCCCTGACGCTCGCGCAGCGACTCCCTCGCATCCGCCGCGCGGTCACGCGTGATCTGCGCGGCGACAGAGGGCCTCGCATTCAAGCCCTGGCTGCCGCCATCCGCATCATCGACCGGGCGGGAGTGCGCGTGGGCAGCCGGCGTTACGCGCGCGAGAACGGCACGTTCGGCGTCACGACGATCCAGCGCCGCCACGTCAAGGCCCACGAGGGGCGCATCGCCTTCGACTTCCCCGGGAAATCCGGCAGCACGTGGCGCTTCACGTTGCGCGACCCGGAGCTTGCCCGCTATCTCGAGGGCCTTCCGCGCCGGCGCGCGAGCCGTCCCGCCCTGGGGTACGACGACGGCGGCTCCTTCCAGCGCATCGGCGCCTCCTCAGTCAACGAGTACCTCCGGGACATCGCCGGCATGGAAGCGACGGCGAAGGACCTGCGCACGTGGCGCGGAACCGCCGTCGCGGCAGCCTCCCTCGACGCGAGTCTCGCGGCGGGGCGAAGCGCCGAGGCAGCGTGGAAGCGGGCGATCGACGACGCCTCGAACTGGCTCAACAACACGCCCGCGGTCGCGCGGGGATCCTACGTGGACCCACTGCTGCTCGAGGCCTACCGCGCAGGCCGGACGGCGAAGACGGACGCGGGAGTCGCCCGGCTGCTCACCGAGATGCGGGAGCGCAGCACGACGTTGGCCCCGCGAGCCTGAACTCGCGGGGCCAACCTGGCGGGGCACGCTTGTGGGGAACGGGTGACGGCGAGGGGAGCCCCAGCCTCCGCCTCGCCGCCTGTCTTGTGGATCCCGTGTCTCTGGACCCCGGGATACCGGGTCTACCCGTGGTCGGGGAAGTCGTCCCTCGTGCGTTGGTCCGCTTCGCCGTCCTTGGGCATGAGGTACCGTTCCCCCTCTTCGGTACTCACGACGTCGTACTCCTCAGCGACCGCTTCCATAGCCGCCTGATCGGTCTCGTTCGGTCCGCGGACCGGGCCGGGGTGCGGCGTCCGCTCGGCGTCGCCCCAGATCGCGCCGAGACCCTTGGAAGTCGGAGTGACTTCGTCCCGGCCCGGCACGTCGTCCTCTTCAGGCTCCCGGGCAAGCGGCTTGCCCGGCTCCTCCAGGGCTTCGTCGGCACGGCGCTCCGAACCCAAGCGGTTCTCGTGGAAGCGGTCATCGCGTTCCGTCATGTCAGACCTCTCGTCTCAGACGTCTCGGGTCAGGTCCGTAGGACTACGTGCGTGAACGGCGGGTCACGGCGCCGTAGATGAGGAGCACAATGACGGAGCCCACGATCGCGACGATCCAGGTCTGGATGCTCCAGAAGTTCTCGAGCCCGACGCCGAACAGCGCGCTGCCGATCCAGCCTCCGAGAAGTGCACCGACCACGCCGAGCAGCAGGGTCATCAACCATCCGCCGCCCTGCCGTCCGGGAATCAAAGCCTTGGCGATCGCTCCGGCGATCAGACCGAGAATGAGAAAAGCCAGGATGCTCACAGTTCTCACCTTTCGTTGCGGACCGGACTGAATTCCGGCCCTGCTGCTCGGCCTGTTACCCCACGCCCCTGCCCCAAAACGGGTGTGACACATTCAGTCGCGGGGTTATTTTCCGGCGTGGCGGGGTAACGGCGGTATGGCGTGAGGAGGATGCAAACTCGCTATTTCTGGTTTCTGAAATGCTAAATTATATCTTTGACCCTGCTTGCGGTGTAACACCGAGAGCGGACATCCCTGACCGCACAGCCGCCGAGGCTGTCGACCGACGGAGTGGATCGATGCCTGCTAATGCCCGGCTCAGTGGCCGGCGCGTCCTGATCACCGGAGAGGACGAGATCCTGGCGCAACGGCTTGGCCGTGTGCTGACCTTCTCGGAGGCGGTGGTCGCGATCAACTCCGCCGTCGGAGCCGACAGCACCCGAATCGTGCGCGCTGCGGTGAGGGAGCTCGGGGGCGTGGACGTACTGATTAATACCGGCCCCGCGTCGATTCCCGAGGAGGGTACCAATCCCTGGGTGGCGCGGCGCAGCGTCGAAAAGGCTCTCCAGCGTTCCATGTCCGTCCTCGTCACGGCCACCGAAGCGGCCCTTCCCTCGCTGAACGAGAGGGCCAGCATCATCAACACGGTGGCGTTCTCGACCCCCGGTCTGCTCCTCACCCGCGGCCAGGAAGCCCTCGCGACAGCCGTGCTCGAGACGACCCAAGGCTGGGCACAGACGCTGGGTCCCCGCGGGATCCGGGTCAATGCGGTGGTGGGCGGGCCCCGATGGGACCCCGACCTCGAGCCGCTCTTCGACCAAGGAAGCCACCACGAGCCCCGCATGACCGATTTCGAAGAGCTCGACGCCTTCGTGTACCTCGCTTCCGAGGAATCCTGCCACGTCTCTGGCTCGGTGCTCGCTGTCGCGCGACCTTTGGCGCCGGAAGAGGTAGCACCGGGCCCGCTCGGCTGAGGTGCTCTGCGCGGGTTTGGGCGACCGCCGGGTCCCCCGTTCTGCCGCCGGGTTCCCCAGTTCTACGTCCAGTTTCCCCAGTTCTGCCGCCGGGTTCCCCAGTTCTACCGCCAGGTTCCCCAGTACTCAGCCGCCTGGAGCCGGCTCGCCCGGCGGGTCGGCTAGAATCCTCGGCGAGTTGCGTCGTCGTCCGCCGAATTCTGGGGAGTTCGGGGCGGAAGCTGGGGAGTTCGGGCTGGAAGCTGGGGAGCCCGGGGCGGAAGCTGGGGAGTCCGGGGCGGAAGCTGGGGAGCTGGGCCGGCCCCAACTGTCCCCGCGGCATCCACGGCCCCAGCGACCGCGGCCGCGGTCTCGGCCCAGGTCGGCAGAGACGATCGTGCCGCGCGGGCGGCGGCGGCCAGGGTCGCCCTCTCTCGGGCATCGGTGAGCCAGGTCCGCAGCATCTTCCGAAGGACGGCCGCGTTCCGCAATTCGCCGACCTTGCCGGCCAGCCCTGCCCCGCCCGAGAGGGAGAGCGAGAGGGCTTCCTCCGCCCCGGTCCCTGCGGGAACGAACGCGGGCACGCCATGCGCTAGGGACTCGACGACCGACATCCCGAACGTCTCGTGGGCGCTCGGGAGGACGCTGAGGTCAGCAGCCTCCCACGCGGCGTCGAGCGCGGGGCCGCGCAGCTCGCCCGTGAGACGGACCCGCGCCGCGAACCTCGGGGAGGCGGCGGCCTGCCGCACGGCGCGCGCGTAGCCCCTGTCGGCCTGATCCGAGCCGACGAGCGAGGCGCTCCACGGAAGATCCAGAAGGCCCTCGAGCGCCTCGAGGAAGACAAGCTGGCCCTTGGCCGGGAGCATTGCGGCGACGCACACGAGCCGGGGTGGCTTCGAACCCCGAGCCTGCGGCGCGCGGTCCACCCCTGGGTGGGCGACGACGCCCTCCACGCCATAGCGTTCGACGAGCGTCGCCGCGGCGAAGCGGCTCGGCGCGATCGCTCCCGAACAGGCTCCGAGGGCCGCTCGCTCGAGGCCCGCGAGCCGGGCCGCTTCGGAATCGGGGACCGAATGGGTCCCCACCGCGAGGTCCGCGAGCGAGACGTGGACGAGGAGCCAGACTGAGAGCCCGGCACCCTCCGCCTCGGCGATCTCGTCAGGGCAGCCGAGTCCGACGAGCCCGTCGACGATGACGACGCGGCCGCAGTCGCCCGCAAGACCGAGCAGGAGGCTCGCGAGCCGCTCGCGGTCCGCGGCGCTGCCCTCCGGCCAGTCGCCGGCCAGGCTGTACGCGCGCACGGAGACCCCTGCATCGCGGAGCGCGGAGACGAGCCTGTCGTTGTACACGGTGCCGCCCGAATTCCAACCGAGCGGCGCCGCAGCAACGAAATCTATTCGCCCGGGAGTCATGTCTCAGCGGGGCTCACGGAAGCTCCAGACTGTAGCCCGCCGACGCGTCCGGGTGCTCGCGGAGGACGACCGAGAGCCCGACGAGGCGATCACCAGCGGCCGCGGCCGTTCCGCCGAGCCGCCCGGCGACGTCCTCGGCAAGATGACGGGCCACGGCCTCGGTCGTCGAGAGCCTGCCCTCGAACGCCGGGTGCTCGTCGAGGTTCCGGTAGCGCAGGCCCTCGAGCGACTCGCCGAGCACGCCGGAGAGGGCCCCGATGTCCATGACCGTCGCGTTCTCGTCGAGCTCGAGCGCCCGGACGGTGAGTTCGACGACGAACGTCGCCCCGTGCAGGCCCTGTGCTGGCCCGAAGGCGGGCCGCGGCAGGCTGTGGGCAATCATGACGTGGTCACGGACGGTCAGCGAATACATGATCTCCCTTTGCTCCCGGGTACCGGATGACGTGGCACAGGCCCGTGTGGGCGTCTGGCCCTCCTGGCCCCTCCGAGGCTAGCCCGTCCATCGCCTCCGGGAGGTCCTCGAAGTCGGTGGGGCCGCCGAGGAACGTGTCGAAGACCGGGTCCTTGAGCAACTCGAGGGCCAAGGCGAGGCGCTGCGCCGTCGTGCGCCGGTGCCGTCGGGGGAGCGCGACCTGGCCGACCTGGCTGGCCCGGAGCGAGAGACGACGCGCGTGGAAGTCCGCGCCGAGCGGAATGCTCACCGGCTGCTCGCCATACCACGAGAGCTCGATGATCTCGCCGTCGTCCCCGACCAGTTCGAGGCAGCGCGCGAGGCCCGATGCGCTCGCCGAGCAGTGGACGACGACGTCGCAGTCGTCGTGCGCCTCGTCGGGGGCCGCGAAGGCGACGCCGAGCCCCTCGGCGAATCGCGCCTTGGTGGGGTCGGCGTCGACCGCTTCGAGGCGGGAGAGGGGGAAGCGGCGCAGGAGCGTGAGCACCGCCCCGCCCACGAGGCCGCAGCCGACGACGGCGACCCTGTCCCCGATGCGGGGACTCGCGTCCCACAGTGCGTTGACGGCGGTCTCCACGGCGCCGGCGAGCACGGCCCGGTGCGCGGGGACGCCGTCGGGGACGACGGCGAGCTCGGCGGCCGGGACGACGTACCGGTCCTGATGCGGGTAGAGGCAGAAGACGGTGCGGCCCACGAGCTCGGCGGGCCCCTCCTCCACGACGCCGACCGAGAGGTACCCGTATTTCACCGGGCACGGGAACGTGCCTTCCTGATGCGGCGCCACCATGAGGCCGGCGACGCGCTCGGGCACGCGGTTGGCATGGACGAGTCGTTCCGTGCCGCGGCTCAAGCCCGAGTAGAGCGTCCGGACGAGGGCCTCGCCCTCGCGGGGCGCAGCCAGCGTCTCGCGCCGCAGTTCGCCCTGCCGCGGCCCGACCGTCCAGTACGCGGTGGCGGAGTACTTCGGCGCGGTCGGGAACACTCCGTCAGTGTAGAGCCGGAGCGTCCCCTTCGGGGCTCCCCCCTGTGCGGCTCCGCCCACCGGAACGGGCGTGCGCCCGGCCCAGACATCCTTGATGCGCTCCGGCACTTCCCCAACACGCTCGGGCACTTCCCCAACACGCTCGGGCACAGTCGCTCCTTCCCTCGGCAGACCCACCGAGGGCGCCATACCCCACAGGGGCCCTGGCAAAACGCTGGCGACGCGAACTGGGAAGGCCGAGGACGCTACGGTGCCGCGAGGTGCCTCGGCTCCCGGCGCGTTCCCCGCTCCTCGAGCCGCGCGACGGCGTCGAGCACGTGCCCGGGCCACACGGCGAGCATCGCGGGGTCGGGGAGGTCCGCGAACGGGTCCCCGTGCCGGACGGAGGGATCGGTCAGCACGACGTGCGGCCCGTCCGCCGGTGGACCCCACTGCTCCGGGGTGGCGGGGCCGAAGATGACGACGGAGGGCGTGCCGTAGGCGGTGGCGAGGTGGCCCGCGGACGTGTCCGCGGTGACGACGAGGCGCGCCGCAGCAACGGCCGCCATGAATTCGGAGAGGCTCCAACGCCCCGCGACGACGGCGGTCTCGGGGAGACCGGCGCCGTGGGCGACGGCTGCGGCACGGGCGCGGTCCTCCTCCCCGCCGGTCAGGAGCACGTCGTGGCCCCGGAGGCGCAGCTCGTGGGCGACGCCGGCGAACCGCTCCACGGGCCAACGCCGGCTCCCGTACGCCGCGCCGACGTGGACGAGCGTGGCGCTGTCGACGGGCGCCGCAACTTCCGGCGGGGACAGGCGGTAGTCGTCCGCCCGCCCGGGCAGCCCGTGCCAGTTGAGGAGGCGCACCCAGCGCTCCCGCTCATGCAGCGTGTCGTCCCATTCCGGACCGGCCCACCCGGGCGCCCGGTGCCCGATGCGGTGGGCCGGCGCGAGCTCCTCGAGCCGGGTCCGGCTCTCGATCCCCTTGCCGTGGAAGTTCACCCCGACGTCGACGGGTCCGGCGTACGGAATGGGACCATCGAGACCCGGCGTCGGGACGTGCCGGTTGACGCCGCCGACGAGCGGAATGACCGGCTCGAGCCACTTCGGCGCGGCGAGCACGAGTTCGTGCTCGGGGAACCCGGCGCGCAGGCCGCGCAGGCCCGGCACGGAGACGAGCAGGTCGCCGAGCTTGAGTGCTCGGAGCACCAGCAGGACGGGTCGGTCTGAACCCGCTGTCACGGCAGCCTCCATCATCGAAAGCGACAATGCCCTTGGCTTGAGCGAATCGAGGATCCTCCGCAAGCCGGCGGAACCGGCCGGGAGGAGAAGTTGCAGGAGAAAAGAAAGTTTATTGTAGCTTCTCCCGGGGCAGATTCCGGGCATGGACAAAGACCGTCTGGACCAGTCATGGACGACCGTCCCGGCCGCCGTGCTCTTCGACCGGGACGGTACTCTCGTGGACGACGTCCCCTACAACCGAGACCCCCGAAAGGTCAGCCCGGTGCCCGGCGCGCTCGAGGCTCTGGAGCGACTGCGTGCCGCCGGTGTGCCGACCGGGGTCGTCACCAACCAGTCAGGGGTCGGGCGGGGACTCATGGGCTCCGTCGACGTCTACCGTGTCAATCGGCGCGTCGATGACCTGCTGGGGCCGTTCGACGTGTGGCGGGTGTGCCCTCACCATCCCGAGCAGGGGTGCCGCTGCCGCAAGCCCCGGCCTGGCCTCATCCTCTCCGCATGCCGGGCGCTAAGGGTCGCGCCCTCGGACGTCGTCGTCGTCGGAGACATCGGCTCCGACATGGAGGCCGCCCGCCGCGCCGGGGCTCGCGGGATCCTTGTCCCGACCCCCGTGACGCTCACGGAGGAGGTCGAGGCCGCGCCCACCGTCGCCCCCGACCTGCTCTCCGCCGTCCTCCTCGCCCTCGGCAAGTCCCTCGAGCCTGCCGCCGCGGGGGACGGGCGGTGAGGCGAGTCCTCGTCGCACGGCTCGACAGCCTCGGCGACGTCGTCCTCTCGGGGCCCGCGGTCCGGGCGGTCGCGGCCAAGGCCGAGGTCGTCCTCCTGACCGGTCCGCGGGGCGCCGCGGTCGCGCCGATGCTGCCCGGAGTGACCCAGCACCTCGTCTGGGACTGCCCCTGGATCGCCAATCCGGCCCCAGTGGCGACGCCGCGGCACGTGCGCCGGCTCGAGCGGCTGCTCGACCATGCGGCCATCGACGAGGCGGTCGTCCTCACGTCGTTCCACCAGTCGGCGTTGCCGCTCGCATTGGAGCTCCGCCTGTGCGGGGTCCCGCGCATCACAGCGCTCTCCGAGGACTACCCGGGCAGCCTCCTCGACGTGCGGCTCACGAGCGGCGACCTCCCCTGGGAAATCCACGAGGTCGACCGCGCCCTCGGCATCGCGGCGGCGGCTGGCTTCCCGCGGCCCGCGGACGACGACGGCCTGCCCGCCCTCCTGCCCCAGCCCCGGACGTCGCTGCGCCCGTCGGGCGAGTACGTCGTGGTCCACCCTGGTGCTGACGCCCCCGCGAGGACATGGCCGGCGGAACACGCGGCGCAACTCGTCTCGATGCTCGCCGCGGAGGGCCTCCGCGTCGTCGTCACCGGGAACGGGGCCGAGCGGGATCTGACCGCTCGCGTGGCAGGTTCGCAGGGGATCGACGCGGGCGGCGCGACAGACCTCCGGGGGCTCGTCGACCTTCTCGCCGGGGCGGGCGCCGTGGTTGCAGGAAACACCGGACCGGCCCATCTGGCTGCGGCCGTGCGCACGCCCGTCGTGAGCCTCTTCTCTCCCGTCGTCGGGGCGGGCACGTGGGCCCCGCGAGGGGCAGAAGTCGTGCTCCTCGGCGATCAGTCCGCGGCGTGCGCGGGCTCCCGGGCGCGCATGTGCCCCGTGCCAGGGCATCCGTGCCTGGCTGGGGTCACCCCGAGCGAGGTGCTGCGCGCCGTCGAACGACTCGTCTCCCACAACACGAAGGCGGTGCCCGTCTGATGCGGATCCTTCTCTGGCACGTCCACGGCGGCTGGACGGACGGCTTCGTCCGAGGTCAGCACGAATACGTGCTCCCGGTCGACGCCGAGCGGTCGGCGTGGGGCCTCGGCCGCGGGGGGCGCGACTGGCCGAACGCCGCCGAGGTTCCGCTCGAAGAGCTCGCGGCCATCGCGGACACGCTCGACGCCGTCGTCCTTCAGCGGCCCGACGAGGCGAAACGCGTGCGCGAGCTCACCGGACTGCGTCCCGGTGCCGATCTGCCGGCTGTCTACGTCGAGCACAACACACCGAAGGGCGGCGTGCCGGAGACACGGCACCCGCTCGCGGATCAGCGGGAGATCCCGATCGTCCACGTGACACACTTCAACGCGCTCATGTGGGACAGCGGCAGGGCACCTGTCCGCGTCGTCGAACACGGCGTCGTGGACCCCGGACTCTCCTACACGGGCGAGCTCGAACGGCTTGGCGTGGCCATCAATGAGCCCGTGCGGCGCTGGCGGGTCGCGGGCACAGACCTGCTCGGCCGATTCGCCGAGGCCGCACCGCTCGACGTCTACGGCATGGGGGGAGACGGCCTCCTCGAGGTGACCGGGATCCACCCCGCTCGGCTCCACTGGGCTGGCGACGTGCCCACGGCACGCCTCCACGCCGAGCTCGCGCATCGCCGCGCCTACCTGCACCCCTTCCGGTGGACGTCCCTGGGGCTCGCGCTCATCGAGGCCATGATGGCCGGGCTCCCGGTGCTCGCCCTCGGTTCCACCGAGGCGTGGCGCGCCGTGCCACCGACGGCGGGCTGCGTGAGTTCCGACGTCGACGAGCTCGTCGCGGCCGCCCGCCGCTTCCTCGCCGACCCGGAGTCGGCCCGCGAGGCGGGGCTGGCCGCCCGCGAAGCCGCTCTGGCCCGCTACAGCCTGCACCGGTTCCTCGGCGATTGGGACGAGGTGCTCGCAGACGTCGGGGGGCGCCCCGCAGCGATCGCCGGCGCGGCGACGGTTGGCGCGGCAGCCCCCAGCGCAAGCCCCCTGCAGACTTCTTCGGTCCGACCTGATGCTCCGACAGTTCCGCGAGGGACCGGTCAGTGAGGAGAGAAAACACAATGAGAATCTCGATGGTGTCCGAACACGCCAGTCCGCTCGCCACCGTAGGTGGAGTCGATGCGGGCGGACAGAACGTGCACGTTGCGGAGCTCTCCGCAGCGCTCGTACGGCGCGGCCACGACGTCACCGTCTTCACGCGCCGCGACAGTGAGAAGCTCCACTGGGAGCAGACACTGCCGAACGGAGTGCGGCTCGTGAATGTCGACGCAGGCCCTGCCCGCGCTGTCCCCAAGGACAAGCTCCTGCCGTACATCCCCGCGTTCGCCGAGCAGCTTGCCAGCTATTGGGCCGACAACCCGCCGAACATCGTTCACGGCCACTTCTGGATGTCCGGGATCGCGAGCATCGAGGCCGTCGGGAAGCTCCAGAAGCAGCTCCTCCCGCCGCCCGTCGTGGCGGAGACGTTCCACGCGCTCGGCGTCGTCAAGCGGCGCCATCAGGGGACGGACGATACGAGCCCCGCCGAGCGGGAGTTCCTCGAACCCTGGGTCGCCCGCAGCGTGGACCGCGTCATCGCAACCTGCCCGGACGAGGCGTTCGAGCTCCGGCAGCTCGGCGTGAACCGCCGGCGGATCTCGATCGCGCCCTGCGGGGTCGACGTCGAGAAGTTCACCCCCGACGGCCCCGCACGGGCCCGTGGGAAGCGGCTCCGCCTCGCCGTCGTGGGGCGGCTCGTGCCGCGCAAAGGCGTCGACATCGTCGTCTCCGCGCTTGCGCTGCTCGCCGCCTCGGGCCAGCGTGACATCGAACTCCTCATCGTGGGCGGCACGAGCGGCAAGGACCGCATCGCGTCCGACCCCGAGGCCCGCAGGCTCCGCGAGCTTGCCGAGTCGCTCGGCGTCGGCGGCCAGGTCATCTTTACCGGCCAAGTCCCACGCGACGAGATGCCCGAACTCTTCCGGAGCCTCGACGCCGTCGTCTGCACACCGTGGTACGAGCCGTTCGGCATCGTCCCGCTCGAGGCCATGGCGTGCGGAGTCCCGGTCATCGTCTCGGCGGTCGGCGGCCTCCAGGAATCGGTGGTCGACGGCGTCACCGGGATCCACGTTCCACCCAAGCACCCGGCCGCGCTCGCGGACGCGATCGCGATCCTCGCCGACGATCCGGAGCTCCGCGCGCGCTTCGGCGCCGCCGGGGTCGAGCGGACCCGAACGCGCTACACGTGGGACCGGGTCGCGTCCGATACGGAGAGGATCTACCGCGCCATGCTCGACCACTGGGACCAGCCCGAAGCGGACGTCGCAGCCTCCAGGAGCCGTCTTCGGCGCGTCGGAGAGGGGGCTCGATGAAGACGAGCCGCGCGCTCCGCGAACAGTCCCTCATGGCCACACCCGCCGGAGGACTCGCCGCTATCCGCTCCGGAGGCCCCCTAAGCCCCGCCGGCTTCCGCCTGCTCCCTCACGAGCAGCTCTCGGACGGGGTCCTCGAGCACATCGGCGAGGCGAGCCAGACCCTCGACTCGCTGCGGCTCCAGTCCGCCGTCCTCGCCCGCTGGGCCCAGACGCTTGCGCACCGGCTCGCCTCGGGCGCTCGGCTGCTCGCGGCCGGGAACGGGGGCTCCGCTGCGGAGGCGCAGCACCTCACGGCAGAGCTCGTCGGGAGGTACGACGGCGAGCGGAGGCCCTTTTCGGCGATCGCCCTCCACGGCGACACGTCGGCGATCACGGCGATCGCCAACGACTACGGCTACGACGAGGTGTTCGCGCGGCAAGTTCGCGCGCACGCCAGGCCCGGCGACGTCGTCATCCTGCTCTCGACGAGCGGCAAGAGCCCCAACCTCGTCGCTGCCGCTCAGGCCGCCCACGAGGTCGGCGCGCTCACGTGGGCGCTCACCGGGGCGGGCCCCAACCCGCTCTCGGCGGCCGTCGACGAGGCCGTTACGCTCGAGGGCCGGAACTGCCACGTCCAGGAGGCTCAGCTGATCGCGATCCACGCCCTGTGCGAGTGCTTCGACGCCTGCGTGGCAGAAGAGGAGGACTGATATGAAGATCGCCGTCGTCGGTGACACCCTGCTCGATATCGACCTCGTCGGTCACGCCGACAGGCTCTGCCCCGACGCCCCGGTGCCCGTCCTCGACGTCGACGACCGGCTTGAGCGCGCGGGCGGAGCCGGACTCGTCGCGACGCTCCTCGCGGACGACGGGCACGACGTCGAACT
Organism: Sinomonas sp.; assembly: GCF_036848755.1. Taxonomy (NCBI): domain Bacteria; kingdom Bacillati; phylum Actinomycetota; class Actinomycetes; order Micrococcales; family Micrococcaceae; genus Sinomonas; species Sinomonas sp. Next base: position 61,487 of record NZ_DAIUJO010000001.1, read on the forward strand.
CGTCACCGCGCTCGCGGACGACGACGCCGCGGGCCGCCTCCGCGCGCTCCTGGGGCCCGTGCGCGTCCACGCAGCCCCGCTCGGCGCGCCGACTCCGGTCAAGATGCGGCTCACGGCGAGCGGCCAGCGGATCGCGCGGGTCGACGAGGGCTGCGCGACACCTCCGTACCCCGTCGTGGACTTCGGGCTGCTCTCCGTGCTCGAGGAAGCGGAGGCCGTCGTCGTCGCGGACTACGGCCGCCGGTTCACGAGCGTGCCCACAGTCCGCGCGGCCCTCGAGACGGTCGCCCGTCGCATCCCGGTGGTGTGGGACCCGCACCCCCGCGGGGCGCGACCGGTCCACGGCTCGGCGGCCGTCACGCCGAACCTGTCCGAGCTCCTCACGTTCTCCGGTCGCGAGGTCGACGAGCCGGGGGCGGTCGCCATCGCCGCGGGGCGGCTGCGGCAGCGCTGGGGAGCGCGCGCCGTCGTCGTGACCCTCGGGGAGCGGGGAGCGCTCGTGTGCGCGCCCGACGGCGACACTCACGTCGCCGTGCCGTCCGCGGGGCTGCGGATCGAGGACCCGTGCGGGGCCGGAGACCGCTTCGCGTCGTCGCTCGCCATCGCTCTCGCCCACGGCGAGCCGCTCGGCGCTGCGACCGAGACCGCGGTTGCGACAGCTGCCGCGTTCCTCGCCGCGGGCGGCGTCGCGTCGCTCCGCCGCGGTGGCCAGCCAGGGTTCCCCGAAGCCGGCGGGACGGGTCCCGCCGCCGATTCGCCCGCCGTCGCCCTCGCGCGCCGCGTGCGCGCGGCAGGGGGAACGGTGGTCGCGGCAGGGGGCTGCTTCGACCTCCTGCACGCGGGGCACCTGCATCTGCTCCAGGCAGCCCGGGCGCTCGGGGACTGCCTCGTCGTGTGCCTCAACTCGGACGATTCCATTCGGCGTCTCAAGGGCCCCGAGCGGCCCGTCATGAACGAGCACGACCGGGCCGAGCTGCTCCTCGCCCTGAGCTGTGTGGACGCGGTGGAGATCTTCACCGAGGACACCCCTGAGGCCGTACTCGATACCCTGCGCCCCCATGTCTGGGTCAAGGGCGCGGACTACAACCCCGATGAACTCCCCGAGTCGAAGCAGCTCCGTTCGTGGGGCGGCGAAGTCGTGACGGTGCCCCTGGCGCCCGGACGTTCGACGACGGGCCTCGCCGCGGCGATCGCGAGCCTCGGCTGAATGGCAATTGATGTGGAACCCGACAGGAAAGGAACTGCGACAGCATGACGCAAAGCATGGATACCATCCCCGAGACGATGACCGACGCGAGCCACCCCCTCAGGGGTGCGCGCGTCCTCGTGACGGGCGGAGCCTCAGGTCTGGGCGCGGCCGTCGTCGAGGCGCTCGTCGCCGAAGGGGCGCTACCGCTCGTCCTCGACCGTCAGCCCGTCGAAGCGCCCGCGCGCGGCTGGGTCGTGGATCTCTCGGGACGCGAGGCCGCGGAAGCCGCGGTCGCCCAGGTGGCCGAGGAGAGCGGAGGGATCGACGCGATCGTGTGCGCGGCGGGCATCGACCGCTGCGGCGAGCTCAGCGAAGTCCCGGCCGAGGAGTGGGAGAAGGTCATCTCCGTGAACCTCCTCGGGACCGCCGCTGTGGTCCGCGCGGCGCTCCCGCACCTCCTGCGCAGCCATGGCCGGGTCGTCACGGTGGCTTCGACGCTCGGCCTGCGGGGCGCGGGCGGCGCCACGGCGTACTGCGCGTCGAAGTTCGGCGTGATCGGCTTCAGCCGGGCCCTCGCGGCCGAGCTCAAGGGGCGCGTCGGGGTCACGACCCTCATTCCGGGCGGCATGGACACCGCGTTCTTCGACGATCGTCCGGAGGAGTACAAGCCGCACGACCGCTCGAATCTGAACCGCCCCTCCGATACCGCCCGCTCGGTCATCTTCGCGCTCTCCCAGCCCCGCGGCTGCGAGGTCCGCGAGCTCCTCGTCATGGGCTCGATGGAGGATTCCTGGCCGTAAACGCGCGAGGGCGCACGTTCGGCGCGAGGGCGTACGTTCGGCGCGAGGGCGCACGTTGCCGCGCGGGGAAACGTACGCGTTGGGACGAAACGTACGCGTTGGGACGAAACGTGCGCCCTCAGCACACCGCCCTCAGCGGCCCGCGAGCAGATCCCTCGCGTCCTGGAGCACAGCTTCGGTCGGCACTGCGTCCACCCACGTCACGGTGTGGTCGCAGTGCCGGTCGAACGGGTTGGTGCCGTCCGCCCCGCACACGGGGCAGTCGCCCCGCCACGCGATCTGGACTCGGTGGAGGCGCCGCCCGTCGGGCCCTGCGTTGATGAGGTTGCCCACCCAGTAGACGGAGGCCGTCGGCGTCCCGAGGGCTTGGGCGAGATGCCGGGGGCCGCTGTCGTTTGCGACGACGAGGCGCGCGTGCGCGAGCAGCCCGACGAGTGCCCGCACGCTGGTTCGCCCAGCCGCCGATGAGATGAGCCCCTCGGCCCCTCCGGCCAGATCCGCAGCCCTTTCCGCGATGCCGTCTGCGAGCTCGCGCTCGCTCGGGTCTCCCACCACGATGACCTGCCAGCCGTCGAGGGCGAGCTCCGCGGCCACCGCGGCGAAGCGTTCAGCGGGCCAGCGGCGCCGTGGGTCCGTCGCGCCCCCATGCACGACGACGAGACCCGGCGCCTCAGGCGCAAGCCACGGCCGCGCGGCCTCGGCATCGGCGCGCGTGGCGATGAAACGCGGTTCATGGTCGAGGGCGGCCGCGCCCGCGAGCGCGACGACCTCGAGCCAGCGCGCCGCCTCACGCTGGTAGTAGAGGTGCGGGAGGACGCGCTCGAGCGGCTCCGCGTCGGGGGTCGCGCAGCCCACGGTGTGGCGGGCCTCGAGCGCGTTCACGAAGGGGTTGGAGTTCCGTCCGCCCCCGTGGAGCTGGAGCGCGAGGTCGACGCCGTCGGCCCGCAGCTTCTCGATGACCTCCATGGTCTCCGGGTGCTCCCGCCACCCCCGTCCGTCGGGCGCGACGGCGTCTGGGAAGACGGGCACGACGATCGCGCGGTCGACTGGCCCCGGACGGTCCTCGAGGAGGCTCGCGAGCAGTGGTGTCGTGAGCATCACCTGCTCGGCGGTCGGGTAGACGGCGCGGATCGCCTCGAGGGCGGGCATCGTCGAGAGCAGGTCGCCGATCCCGCCTCCGCGCAGGATCGCGATGCGCTCGACGCTGTCGAAGAGCTCAGGGGTGTCTGTCATGGTGGAGGGCTACCCTCCGGTTCGATCCGGGAAACTCCGACAAACTCCGACCCCGTGCTTGGCGCGACGGCGCGGGGGTAACCCCTCGGTGCACTCAATCAGGAGGATTTGATGAGCCCCGCCTTGCCCGCTCGGGCAGCACAGCCACAGCCTCTCACCGCACCGCTTCCCATCGTGGAGGGTGCGGCGCCCGAGGCTCAGACAACGACCGATGGAGGCCGGCGCCGCGACCCGCGCACCGGCGGGCTGCTTGCCTCCGTCCCCTTCAGCGATGCGGATCGCGCCGAAGCCGTCCTCCGCACGGCCCGTCAGGCCTGGATCGAGTGGCGCCGCTCGCCCCAGGCCGATCGGGCGGCGGCGCTGCGCGAACTCGCCGCCGCCGTCGACGACGCGGCGGAGGAGCTTTCCGACCTCAACGCGCGTGAGACTGGCCGTGTCTCCGCGGACGCCCACGCGGGGATCCGCGCCGGCGCCGAAGCCCTGCGCCGCTACGCCGAGCTGAGCCTCCTGCGCTCGGGGCCGAGCCTCGCGGGCGTGGTCTCCGGCTTGGACTTCACGGTCTTCGAGCCGTACGGCGTCGTGCTCGGCCTCACATCGTGGGACGACCCGGTCGCGACGGCGTGCGCGGTCGCTGGGGCAAGCCTCGCAGCCGGCAACGTGGCCGTGCTCAAGCCGAGCGAGCGGTGCCTTCTCGTGGCCCGTCGGTTGGCCGAGGTCTTCGAATCCGTGACCCCGCCGGGAGTGTTGAGCACCATCCTCGGCGACTCCGAGCTGGGGGAGGCCCTCGTGCGCGACCGCCACGTCGACGCCGTCGTGCACGTCGGGGGAGCGGACACTGCTGAGAACCTCGCCGAGGCGGCCTACCGCACGGGCGCACGGCTCGTGCGCATCCCTTCGGGCAACGGCGCCGTGATCGTCGACCGCGGCGTGGACGTGGAGTGGGCGGCCTCGTGTGTCGCGGAGTCCGCCTTCCAGCACGCCGGGCAGCTCCGGTGGTCCGCGGGCCGGGTCTTCGTGATGGACGACGTCGAGGAGCCCTTCCTCGCGGCGCTCGCCGGAGAAGCGGTCGCGTGGGGCGACCCGCAGCGCGTGGGGCCGCTGGTCGATGACGACGCGCGGCGGGCGGTCCACCGATCCGTCACCGCTTCCGTCGACCGGGGAGCGATCGCCGTCGTCGGCGGGAGCATCCCGGACGGACCGGGCTCCTATTACCCTCCCACCGTCCTCGGCGCGTGCAGCCCGCTCATGCCCGTCCTGCGCGAGGACGTCCACGGGCCGGTAGCGGCCGTGATGGGTGTGCACAGCTTCGAGGAGGCGCTGGCCGAGGCTGCCGAACCGCCGTCGGGGCCGATGGCGACCGTCCTCACGCGGGACATCGGCCACGCCCAGCTCGCCGCGGCCGAGCTTCCCGTGGCCGCCCTCACGATCAACGGCATACCGTCCGGCTCTGACGCCCCGAGCGTGCCCCAGAGCGGGATGCCGGCGGGTTTCGGCCCGGCTCTCCTCGACGAGCTGAGCCGGCCCAAGGCTGTCCACCTTGAACCCCCTGTCACTGCGCGAGCAAGGAGACACTGAGTATGGGAGCGGAGCACCTGATCGAGACCCTGCGTGACAAGCGCCCGAGCGTCCTCGTGGTGGGGGACATCCTGCTCGACCGGCGCTGGGAGGGGACGGCCGAGCGGCTGTGCCGCGAGGGCCCCGTTCCTGTGCTCGACGTGGACCGGACCCTCGACGCGCCAGGCGGTGCCGCGAACACCGCCATGAACCTTGCGGCCCTCGGGGCCCGCGTCCGGCTCGTCGGGGTCGCGGGCGACGACGAGCCTGGCGACGCGCTCGTCGCGAGGCTCGCAGGGGCCGGGGTCGACACGGAATCGATCGTGCGGCTTCCCGGGCGAAGCACCTCGGTCAAGGCCCGGCTCGTCGCAGACGGCCAGCTGCTCCTGCGCTCCGACTTCTGCCGCACGGCGGACCACGACGAGTCGCGCGAGGCATGCGACCGCGCCCTCGCACACTTCGGGGACGCGGACGCCGTCGTGCTCTGCGACTACGGCCTCGGCGCACTCGCGGCCCTCGATCGCGCCGCAGCGCGCGAGCGGGCCCGCGCGCTCGTCGTCGACGCGCGCCATCCGGGGGCGTGGGCGAGCGTGCACGCCGACGTGGTGACGCCGAACGCGAGCGAGGCGGCCGAGCTCCTGGGTTCGCCCGTGCCGCGCGTGGACCGCGTCGCGTGGGCCGCCGAGCACGCCGCGGAGATCAGCCGCGCCACGGGGGCCCGCCACACGCTCGTGACCCTCGACCGTGACGGCACGATCCTCCTGGACGCCGACCGCGTGGGCCACACGACCCGCGCCCGCCCTGCACCCGAGCAGAACGCGGTGGGCGCGGGCGACACGTTCGTCGCCGGGCTCGCGTTGGGCCTCGCCGCGGGGCTCGCAGTCGAGGACGCGGCGGACGTCGGCCAGGCCGCCGCCGATGTCGTCGTCGAATCGCCCGGCACCTCGACGTGCACGGCCGAGCGGCTGCTCGCCGAGCTGGGCGGCGTCCCCCGCCTCGCGCACACCGGCAACCCGAACACCGGCACGACGGCGCCCGGCCACCGGATACCCGACGACCGTGCACTCAGGCGCCCGACGGCCGTCCGAACCTGGGAGGAGACCCGGCGCGCCGTCGAGGAGGCGCGCGAGGCAGGGTTCGCCGTCGTCCTCACGAACGGCGTCTTCGACGAGCTGCACCGCGGACACACCGCCTTCCTCGACGAGGCCGCGAGCCACGGGGGCCTGCTCGTCGTCGGCGTCAACTCGGATGAGTCCGTGCGCCGGCTCCGGGGCGCTCCGCCAGCCGTCGGCGAGAAGGACCGCGCCGCCGTCGTAGCGGCACTCGGCTCCGTGGACTGCGCCGTCGTCTTCGACTCCGAGACGGCGGTGCCGCTCATCCGCGAGCTCCGGCCGGACGTCTACGTCAAGGGCGGCGATTACCTGCCCGGCATGCTCGCCGAGCAGTCGGCCGTGCGCGAGGTCGGCGGCCGGCTCGAGCTGCTCGGCTACGTCGAACGGAAGACGTCCCAGGCCTCACGGGGGCGGCACGCTGTGTCGAAGACC
>NZ_DAIUJO010000001.1:67906-92913 GCF_036848755.1 Sinomonas sp.
GGTCGAATACCGGCGGGGAGCTCTCGTGACGGCGCGGGGTCCGGAGGCGTGGGGGGAGCGGCCGCGTGGCCTGAGGGCCGGAACGCCCGAGCTCGAGGTCCTGGTCCCGACGCGCAACCGGCCGGCCGAGCTCGCGACGACGCTCGCGGGCCTCGCGGCCCAGACCGAGGATGACTTCGGGGTGATCGTGAGCGACCAGAGCGACGGCGACGCGAGCTGGGAACACCCGGCCGCGCAGGCCATGCTCCGGGTCCTCGAGGCGCAGGGGCGTCCGGTCGCCGCCTACCGGCATGAGCCGCGCCGGGGCCTTGCCGAGCACCGGCAGTTCCTCCTCGACCGGTCAGCCGCGCCGCGCGTCCTCTTCCTTGACGACGACGTCTGGCTCGCCCCCGGCGGCGTGCGCACGCTCCGCGAGGCCCTCGACACGACGGGCGCGGGCTTCGTCGGTATGGCCGTCCAGGGCCTCTCGTATCTCGAGGACGAGCGCGACCGCGAGCTCGAGCCCTTCGAGCCGTGGGTGGGACCTGTCGAGCCCGAGCGGCTCGGACGCAACGAGCCGGGGTTCAGACGGTGGACCCTGCACAACGCCGCCAATCCGGCCCATCTGGCCGGCCGCTCCCTCCGAGAGGGGCGTCTGCGACCCGGCGGCTGGCTCGCCTACCGCGTCGCCTGGGTCGGTGGTTGCGCGCTGTTCCGGCGGGACGCGCTCGTCGAGTGCGGCGGCTTCGGATTCTGGCGCGACCTGCCGCCCTCCCATGTCGGCGAGGATGTTGCGGCCCAGTGGCGGGTCATGGAGCGCTACGGCGGGGCCGGGGTCCTGCCGTCGTACGCGGTGCACCTCGAGAGCCCGACGACGGTCCCCCACCGCGACGCCGAGGCCACGGAGCTGTTGGGCGAAGCGGATCACGCGGTCCGCTGAGGACTGCTCCGCCGCGTACCGCGTGGGGGGAGCTCATCGCCTTCATCTCGCAGTAGACCAATCCCGGTCGACGGCGTCAGCATGGTGTAACGCCCCTCGAATCGGGGAAGAACCCAGTGTCCGAGTAACCGAGACGCCGTGAGGAGGACCATGTCTGCAGTGCCGACTGTGACGTCCGAGACCACGCTTCCACCGGAGGAACGCCCCGAACCGTCGCCTGACCCGGTTCCCGGATTGCCTCCGCAGCAGCCGGAACCCGGCCGCGGACCTGACGGACCACCGGATCCCAACCAGCCGTTCCCGGGACCGGGCGGACCCCCGGATCCGTTCGGCCCGGGTGGCCCGTCCATACCGGGTGGCCCGTCCATACCGGACGACTGAGAGGAATCGAACCGGACCGTCGGCGGCAAGCCGCCGGCGGTCCCCTCGATCCCCTCGGATCCAGCAGGGAAGGAGTGGCCGAGTTCATCGATGTCATCCGACACCACTGATCTGGACGGAGAGAGCCGCGGTCAGCGGCCCGGGGTACGGTACGCCCTGTACCACCGCCACGAGACGTATGCGGAGAAGCTCGACCGCAACTGGGCGGAGATTCTGCAGGAGCTCCGCATCCTCCAGACCGGTCTCCAGCTGATCGCCGGCTTCCTCTTGACGCTCCCGTTCCAGAATCGGTTCTCGGTGCTGGATTCCTACGAGAAGACCCTCTATCTCGCGCTCGTCCTCATCGCGGGGACGGCGCTGTCCGTCGTGCTCATGCCGCTCGCAGTCCACCGGAGGCTGTTCCGCCGCCAGGTGAAGAACCGGCTGGTGGCCAACGGCGCGTGGGCGGCGAAGGTAGGCCTTGGGCTTGCCGCCCTCCTCATCGTGGGCACGGCCGCTCTCATCTTCGACGTTGTTCTGGGCAGATGGCAGTCGTGGATCGTGGCGGGTGCCCTCGCCGCGCTGTGCGCCGTGATGTTCCTTGCCGTGCCCGCCGTCGTCCTCCGCACTCCCGAACCTGCGCTCCTGCCCGAGCCGGAGGAAGCCTCCCATGGGCCCGACCAGCCCTCTCCGGGCGAGCCGGAGGGCGACGTGATCGTGGAGGCGGAGGAGGAACCGGAGCATGACTGAGACCTCAGGAAGGGAGTCGAATGGACCAGAGCGAAGCGCCCCTGCTCTCCGCACTCGAGGACTACAAGAACTCGGATCACTACGGCTTCACGCCCCCGGGGCACCGCCAGGGTCGCGGTGTGGATGAGAAGACGCTCCAGACGATCGGGGCGGAGGCGTTCCGCTCTGACGTTCTGATGACGGGCGGCCTCGACGACCGCAAATCGTCCCGGGGCATTCTGAAGCACGCCGAGGCGCTCATGGCGGAGGCTGTGGGCGCAGAGCAGGCCTTCTTCTCGACGTGCGGCAGCTCCCTCTCCGTCAAGGCAGCGATGCTCGCGGTTGCGGGGGGCAAGGGGCAGCTGCTCGTGGCGCGGGATGTGCACAAGTCCGTGGTGGCCGGCCTCGTGTTCGCGGGCCTCATGCCGCGGTGGGTCTCGCCGACGTGGGATCGCGAGCGGCACATCGCGCACCCCCCGTCGCCCGAAGCGGTCGACGAGGGATTCGCTCGCTACCCGCGCGCTGCGGGCTGCCTCATCGTGAGTCCGACGCCGTACGGCACGTCGGCGGACATCGCCGGGATCGCGGAGGTCTGCCACCGCCACGGCAAGCCGCTCATCGTCGACGAGGCATGGGGAGCACATCTTCCGTTCCACGAGGACCTGCCGCAGTGGGCGATGGCGGCGGGTGCCGACGTGTGCGTGGTGAGCGTGCACAAGATGGGGGCGGGCTTCGAGCAGGGCTCCGTCTTCCATCTGCAGGGCGATCTCGTGGACAGCCACCGGCTGGCATCGTGCGCCGACCTCCTCGGGACCACGAGCACCAACGTGCTGATCCTCGCCGCGATCGATGGCTGGCGGCGCCACATGGTCGCCGAAGGGCACCGCGTGCTGGGCGACGCGCTCGACGTCGCCCGCAGGCTCCGCCGCGAGATCGACGCAATGCCCGGCTTCCACGTCCTCGAGGACGAGCTGCTCGGGGCCGAGTCCGCGCATGGCCTCGACCGGCTCCAAGTCCTCATGGACGTCTCGGGTCTCGACGTGAGCGGCTACGACGCGGGCGACTGGCTGCGTGAGCACGAGGGCCTCGACCTGAGCCTCTTCGACCACAGTCGCCTTCAGGCCGCGCTGTCGCTCGCGGACACCCAGGCGACGGCGGAGCGCCTCCTGGCGTCCCTCGGCCGCCTCGCCGAGGCGGCGCCGACGCTCCCGCGGCCCAAGCCGGTCGACTTCCCGACGCCCGAGGAATTGGAGCTCGAACCGGCGATGCCGCCGCGCGAGGCGTTCTTCGCCGAGTCCGAACTCGTCGACGCGAAGGATGCCGTGGGTCGGATCGCGGCCGAACAGCTCACGCCCTACCCGCCGGGGATCCCCGTCGTCGTGCCCGGGGAGAACATCAACGAGGCCGTCGTCGACTATCTCAGCAGCGGCGTCGAGGCGGGCATGGTCGTTCCGGGCGCCCAGGATCCCTCGCTGAAGAAGATCCGCGTCGTCGCGCACACGCGCCTCCCCTGGGCGGACCAGCGGGCCCCGCGCAGCTGAAGCGCAACGACGCGACCAGCCCCACCTCCAACCATCCCCACCCGCAACCTCCACCCGTCTATACCCGTGCTTAGGATGCGCTTTTTTCGGGTACCCCCCCAACATGGAGTCAACGAGCCCTACGAACCGCCGGCAGCCCGGGGCGGAGGCTCGGAACGACGATCCCGAACTGGAGTACTCGGAACTGCACCGGCTGCTGCTCGAGCACCGAAGGTTGGAGGACGTCGCCCAAGGGCTTGCCCGCTGGGTGTCCGAGTCCCTCGCCGAGCACTCGATCGCGTGCGGCATCGCGGTGCAGCGGCCCCGTCGTCCGATCCTCGTCGCGGCCAGCGACAAGTCAGCGGAGCGAACCATGAACGCGTGGCTTGCCCGCGAATCGAGCCCCCTCCGCTCCGTGCTCGCCGAGTCGGTCTCCGTCATCGCCCCCGAGTCCGAGAGCCGGCGCGCGCCCCTGCGGCATGCGACGGAGATGGCGAATCCCGCCGAAGCCCACAGGAGGCCGATCGCCGACCAGCTCCTGATGGCGCTCCCGGTCGCGCTCGACGACGAGGGCTCGGGCGCCCTCGTGCTCCTCGGCTCGCAGGAAGGGGTCGACGCCCACGGGCTGCTCGGCGCCGTCGGCCACTGCCGGCCTGGGGTCTCGTGGGTTCTGCGGCTCGCCGCGCGCTATGCGCACCAGCAGGAGCTCGCCGAGCACCGCGCGGCCGCCATGAAGAACCGCACGGTCATCGACATAGCCATCGGCGTGATCGTGGGCCAGAACCGTTGCTCGCCCGAGGAAGGGTTCGAGATCCTCAAGCGGGCCAGCAACGCACGGAACGAGAAGCTGGCGGACGTGGCCCGTGGCGTCGTCGCCAGCGTGACTGCCTCGGAGGTCGAGACGAAGTTCGATTCCTGAGCGAAAATGATGCCCAGTCCGTTACCGTATGTGCCCTTTACAGCATGGGTCGAAGCGTCGTGTACTGGAAGAGGCCAGCGGCTTCGGGCGCCGGCGCGAAAGCACCGACCACCACCACTGACCGGCTCCTCGGGAGGCCGGGGGGCGGAATGTTGTTGGGAGGAGTATCCAAATGAAGAAGTGGACTCGCTGGGAGGACTACGTGGCCGGGGTCTGCGGACTCTATGCCGCGCTTGCGGTCTTCTGGACCGCACAGGGTGGCGCCTCGATGTCCCTCATGCTCATCTTCGGCATCCTGTTGATCGTGTCGTCGGTGGTGAACCTGTCCATGCCAGGCACTCCGTGGCTCGAGTATGCACAGTGCGCCTTCGGAGTCCTGCTGTTCCTCTCCCCGTGGATCGGTTCGTACTCCGACCACACGGGCGCGGCGTGGACTTCCTGGATCGCAGGGATCATCGCGGCGGGTGTCACAGCCGCGGCGATCAAGCCGGCCATCGACACCCATCACCGGATGATGCCCTCGCACTAGGAAATTAGGTCCGCCCAATCCGGCCGCGACGCCTCTGGCGCCGCGGCCGTCCTCTGCCCGGCGGCAGGTCATTCCGATCGTTCGGCCAGCCAGACGAACTCGTGCGGCGCGAGCGTGATCCCCTCTGCGAGCGGAATTCTCCGCCCCGTCACGAGGTCGACGGCGTCCGGGGCCAGGCCGGAGAGCGTCGCCCGAGCGACGTGCTGCGGCGCGTCGTCGAAGTTCGCGAGGACGACGACGGTCCCGGCCGTCTGGGCGCGCGCCGGCTCTGCGCCGTCGTCCGGACGCTGGTAGCCGAGGACGTGGGGATTGTGCGTCTGGAAGTCGACGAGCCGATTGCCCGCGAACTGGGGCGTCCGGCGACGCACCGCGAGCATCTGCCGGATTCCCGCGTAGACGGCGCCTTCCGGCGTCGAGGGATCATCCCGGTGCTTGTACCGCTCGGCGGGGAAGTGCGGGCGATGGACCCAGCGACTGTCTGCCTCGTGGCCTGCCTCCCGGCCGTACGAGTAGTCGTTGAGCTGCCCCACCTCGTCGCCTAGGTAGAGGAGCGGGATCCCGCCCGTGCTGATGGCGATCGAGTGGACGAGCAGGATGCGGCGCACAGCCTCCGGCGAGCCGTCCTCGAGGCCGCACAGGGAGGCGGTCGTGCCGGAGATCCGGCAGTCGCCTGTGCGGGGGTTGTCCTGGAAGGCGACCCCTCGGGCGAAGCTCCCGGGGAAGCGGTTCACGTAGAACGCGTTGAGGAAGCGTCGGTGGTCGAAGCCGTTGATGCCGAGTTCGGCGGCGTCCTCGTCGGCGAAGGTCCAGCCGATGTCGTCGTGGCTGCGCACGTAGTTGACCCAGGCCGTTCCCTGGGGAAGGTTGTGGCGCCTCTCGAGCGCCTGCGCGAGGAGCCGGGCGTCGCGCGTCGCGAGGGCCTCCCATGTGAGGGCCATCTCGAGTGGGTTGTACGAGAGCTGGCACTCGGCGGGATCGATGTACTGGACCACCTCGTCCGGATGGACGATCGCCTCCGACTTGAACAGGAGCGACGGCGCGGCGAGCCGGCACACGGCGTTGAAGGCCCGGAGGAGCTCGTGGGCCTCGGGGAGGCTCTCGCACACCGTCCCGAGCTGCTTCCAGATGAAGGCCACCGCGTCCATGCGCAGGATCTCGACGCCTTGGTTTGCGAGGAACAGCATCTCGCCCGCCATCGCGCGGAAGACGGCCGGGTTCGAGTAGTTGAGGTCCCACTGGAACGTGTGGAACGTGGCCCACACCCAGCGCCCGTCGGGAAGCTGCACGAAGGAACCGGGGTGGTCGTCGGGGAAGATTTCCCGGACGGTCCGCTCGTAGGCGTCGGGCATCGTGCGGTCGGGGAAGATCCAGTAGTAGTCCTCGAACTCCGGTTCGCCCGCGGCGGCGCGCTTGGCCCACTCGTGCTCATTGGAGGTGTGGTTGAAGATGAAATCGACCACGAGGCTGATCCCGTGCTCCCGCAGCTGTGCGGCGACGTCCCGGAGGTCCTGCATGGTCCCCAGCCTGGGGTTCACCTCTCGGTAGCTCGAGACGGCGTAGCCCCCGTCCGAATTGGGTTCGGGCGCGAGGAACAGCGGCATGAGGTGCAGGTACGTGAGGCCGAGCTCGTCGAAATACGGGATGCGCTCGCGGAGGCCGTCGAGGTTCTGGGCGTATCGGTCCACGTAGCAGACGCCCCCGAGCATCTCGCGCGACTGGAACCAGTCCGGCTCCGATTCCCGCCGGCCGTCGAGTGCCTTGAGCTCGGCCGGGCGGCGCTCCCACGACTTCGCGCATTCGACGACGAGCGCTGTGAGGTGGTCGAGCCAGTCGGCGCGAGAGCCGTAGAGCGAGCGGAAGAGCCGCTCGAGGTCGGGGAAGTGGAGTTCGAAACGGCGTCCGAACTCCTCCAGGTCGGAGCCGGTCCGGCCGAGGTCCGGGTCGCGGTCCAGCGCCGCGAGGACGTGCTTCCGGGTCTCCTGATCGACGCTCGCAATATCCCGCACGTGGCCCCTTCCGCAGCGTGGCGTTCCCGGCTCCCCTGAGCCGTGACACATACGTTAGTGCTGGGTGCCGGGGTGAGGGAGTGGTTGACCCGGATAGTCTCGGAGCATGACCCCCTGCGGAAGGGGGTTTCTTTGGCCTGTCATATACCAGTAATATTGGCGCGGAATGCGCCAAGGGGAGAGGACCGGCATGGCCAAGCGGGCACACTGCGCTCAGAGGAGCCGCGTACATCGAGGTCGCGTGGGGGTCGCCTCGGCCGTCGCCGCCGTCGTTCTCGCCGCCGCACCGGCGACGTCGGCCCTTGCTTCTCCGGGTGCTGCCCCCGCGGGCATCCCAGCGCCTGCCGCCGTCCAGCCGGCGCTCTCGTATCCGCAGCGCACGGCGCAGATCGCGGTCACGATCGTCACGGTGAAGACCACAGACCAGCCGAACGCGACCTACGACGCGACCGCGCTCAACAACTCCTTCCAGTCCGCCAACAGCTATTGGCAGACCGTCTCTGCGGGCCACATCACGCTCAGCCTCGCCCGCACGGTGCAGGGCATGTCGATCAACGTCCCCTCGACCGCCGACTTCTCGACGATCACGAACACGGTCGCCACCAACCTCGGCTGGTCGGATGCGCCCGACAAGGTGCTCATGGTCATGATCCCGAATGCCAACGTGTCGGTGAGCGGGGTCTCCGGTGCCCTCGGCGTGACGTGGCAGATGGACAACGAGAGCGGCCGGATCGTCCTCGCCCAGCAGTCGAGCTTCACGGGTCCGGTCATGAGCCATGAACTCGGGCACGTCCAGGGCCTCGGCCACTCGAACACGCTGCAGTGCACCGACGGCGCGATGGACTCCCAGATCGTCGGCACGGGGTTCGCCGACCCGGCGTGCTCGTCGCGCGAATACGGTGACAACAACAGCATCATGGGCATCTCGCAGTACAACTGGCCCTACCTCGACTCGGTGCTGTTCCAGTTCGGCGGCTTCGGCAACGGCAACGAGATCCAGGACACGGGGACGGCAGGAGCGGCGAAGACGTACACGCTCACCCCGTGGGCTGGGACGGGCGCGGCCCGGGCGATCAAGTTCACCGACCCGTCGACGGGCGAGGTGTACTACCTCCAGTACAAGGCGCCGGTGGGCTACGACGCTCCGACGGCGACGAGCGGCAATCAGGGGATCCAGATCCTCAAGACGGACATCGACCCGACGGAGTCGCTGCTCATTCCCCCGAGCACCGTGCCCTACGGCGGCTACTATTCCTACAGCCTCTCGTGGCAGCCGGGCCAGACGTTCACGACGGACGGCGGCACGCAGGTGACCGTCAATTCGGTCTCCTCGTCCTCCGCGACCGTCACGGTCACGGCGATGGCCGCCATCATCGGCCCGCAGATGGATGCGAAGGCGTCGGCGTACGGCCTCGGCTCCGCGACGGGCGCGATCACCCCGATCCGGAACGGCGGCTACTACCGCAACTACCAGTACGGCGCGGTGATCTGGACCCCAGCGCACGGGGCGATGGCATCGAACGGCGCGATCCGCTCGGAGTGGTCGGCCCTCGGCTTCGAGAACGGGGTGCTCGGGTACCCGACGACAGACCCCATCGGCGGACTCAAGGACGGTGGCGTCTACCAGAACTTCGAGGGCGGGGCCATCGTGTGGACCCCCGCAACGGGCGTCCACGAATCCCTCGGCGTGATCCGCCAGCTCTGGCAGCAGCTCGGCTTCGAGAGCGGCGAGATGGGCTACCCCATGAGCGAGGTGATCGGCGGCCTGCGCAACGGCGGCTCGTACCAGAACTACCAGAGCGGCGCGATCGTCTCTTCGCCGACTGCCGGGACCCACGAGTCGCTCGGGCCCATCCGGACCCGCTGGTCCCAGCTCGGCTTCGAGGGTGGCCTTCTCGGATATCCGACGACCGGCGTCGTCACCGGGCTCACGAACGGCGGCTCATACCAGAACTACGAGGGCGGGGCCATCATCTCCTCTCCGACGGCGGGGACCTATGAGTCGTACGGCTCGATCCGGCAGGAATGGCAGCAGTTGGGCTTCGAGACCGGGATCCTCGGATACCCGACCTCGCCCGTCGTCGGCGGCCTCACGAACGGCGGCTCCTACCAGAACTACCAGAACGGCGCGATCGTCTCGTCGCCGACGTCGGGCACCCACGAATCGTACGGCCCGATCCGGCAGGAGTGGTCAGCCACCGGTTTCGAGACCGGCGTCCTCGGATACCCGACGACCGAGGTCATCTCGGGACTCAAGAACGGCGGCACATACCAGAACTACGGGGGCGGGGCCATCATCTGGTCCTCGGCCACGGGTGCGCACGAGTCGTACGGGCCGATCCGTCAGGCCTGGCAGTCGACAGGCTTCGAGAGCGGGAAGCTCGGCTACCCGACGAGCGAGGTCTACGCGGTCGCCAACGGCGCGGCGCAGGACTTCCAGGGCGGCCGCATCGTCTCCAGCAACGGCAGCACGACGATTACCTATAACTCCTGATTTCCGTGTAGACTGATCAGAATGCCTTTCGGGCATTTCATGGCTGCTGGCTGTTCGGCAGCTGAATCAAACAGAAAGTAAGACTGACTATGGCCACTGGCACCGTCAAATGGTTCAACTCTGAGAAGGGCTTCGGCTTCATCGCCCCCGACGGCGGGGCGCCGGATGTGTTCGCGCACTACAGCGCGATCGTAGCCCAGGGCTTCCGCTCGCTCGAGGAGGGCCAGCAGGTCGAGTTCGACACCGAGCGTGGCCCCAAGGGTCCGCAGGCAACGAACATTCGCCCTCTCTGAGCGAATCGACTTGAGGGATCAATCGACATGAACGATTGATCGACGGAGCCGGCAGGCGGACCACCCCTTGGGGGCCGCCCGCCGGATCCCACCCCTATCGGGGTGACACACTGGCTAGCATCGGGGTAACCCGCTAGCCGAACCGAATCCACTGAATAGGTGCCTGATCGCCACAGTCTCAAGCCCCGCACTTCCTTCCTCTTCCGGTCGTCAGACCTATGCGGGCACGGAGACGTTTCCTCCGCTGACCAGGGCCTATCTCAATCTTTCCCAGACGATCCGCGAGTCGGGCCTTCTGCGGCGCGCACGCTGGTTCTATGTGATGGTCGGCGGAATCCTCTTGGTCGGCCTCGCCGCGTGCACCGCCGGTTCGTTCCTGCTCGGGCAGAGCTGGTTTCAGCTCCTCATCGCTGCCGCTCTCGGTGTCGTCTTCACGCAGGTGGCGTTCCTTGCGCATGAGGCCGGGCATCGTCAGATCCTCGCGGGCGGCCCCGCGAATGACGTGCTTGCCCGAGCCCTCGCCGTCGTGGCCGGGGTGAGCTTCTCGTGGTGGGATTCCAAGCACACGCGCCACCACGCCAACCCCAACCGGGTGGGCCGCGATCCTGACATCGAGATCGACACGGTCTCCTTCCTCGAGGCAGACGCGGCGAAGGCGACAGGGCTGAGGGCGCTCATCACCCGCCGTCAGGGATGGCTGTTCTTCCCCCTGCTGACGCTTGAGGGCATCAACCTGCACTACCTGAGCTTTCGGCATCTGTTCTCCCGCGGCCCGGTCAAGGCGCGCTGGACAGAGCTCGGGCTGCTGGCGCTGCGCTTCGGCCTGGTGTTGGTGCCGCTCTTCTGGCTGCTGCCGCTCGGAATGGGTTTCGCGTTCCTCGGGGTTCAGCTCGCGGTGTTCGGGCTCTACATGGGTGCGACCTTCGCCCCGAACCACAAGGGCATGCCGATCGTCGCGGCCGATGCCAAGCTGGACTTCTTCAGCAAGCAGGTCCGCACGTCGCGGAACATCTCCGGCGGCTGGTGGGCTACGTGGCTCATGGGGGGCCTGAATTATCAGGTGGAGCACCACCTGTTCCCGAGCATGCCTCGGCCGCACCTCGCGAAGGCCCGCAAGCTCGTCCGCGAGCAGTGCACCCGGCTGGGCGTCCCGTACACGGAGACCACGATATGGCGCTCCTACGGGATCGTGATCTCGTACCTGAACAGGGTCGGGCTCGCCGCCCGCGACCCCTTCGAGTGCCCCGTCAGCGCCCGTTTCCGGCGCGTCTGAGAGCTTCATCGAGTCGACCGCATTCCAGCGCGGTGCCGATGCTGTTCTCACACTCCGCCGGAACTTTGAGGACCACCGTGAGCCGCGGATCCACCCGCAGGGCCGCGGCGTTCTCCTTCTCCGCAACCAGAAGCGCGCCGTCGCCCGGTTCGATCACCGTGGCGAGGGCGTGGGAACCCTGGAAGAGGACGACGACGGCGTCCCCTGCCTTGAGCGTGTCAGCCCGGGTGACCCGGAGCGTGCGGGGAGCCATGGACGGAGTGTATCCGTCCAAGTAGGTTGCGCCCGGGAGGTGGGGGTAAGACCCGGCCATGAAAGCTGTCGTGTATCAGGGTCCCTTCAACGTCACGGTCGAAGAAGTCGAAGATCCTCGCATCGAGGAGCCGCTCGATGCGATCATCCGCATCACGACCTCGAACATCTGCGGTTCCGACCTTCACCCCTATGAAGGCAGGGCGGAGCTCGAGGCGGGCATGGTGATCGGCCACGAGAACATGGGCATCGTCGAGGAGGTCGGCCCCGGAGTCGACCGGATCAAAGTCGGCGACCGTGTGTCGGTGCCGTTCAATATCGCGTGCGGGACGTGTCGCAACTGCAACGACGGTTACACGTCCGCATGCCTCCGCGCCAACCCGACCGGCATGCCGGGAGCGGGCTACGGCTATCCCAAGATGGGCGGCTACTGGGGCGGCCAGGCCGAGCTCCTGCGGGTGCCGTGGGCGGACTTCAACCTGCTCAAGCTGCCCGAAGGCAAGGAGCACGAGAGCGACTTCACGCTGCTCTCGGACATCTTCCCGACCGGCTACCACGGCGCCGAACTCGCGGGCGTCAGCCCGGGTCACACGGCGGTCGTGTTCGGTGCGGGGCCGGTCGGCCTGCTGGCTGCCTACAGCTCCCTCATTCGCGGGGCTGCTCAAGTCTTCGTCGTCGACAAGGAGCCGGACCGGCTCGGCCTCGCAGAGCAGCTCGGCGCGAAGCCGATCAACTTCGCGAACGAGGACCCCACGGAGGTCGTCCTGGACGCCACCGGCGGGTTGGGCGCTGACTGCGGGATCGAGGCGGTGGGCTACCAGGCCCACGACGCGACCGGGCAGGAGCATCCGGAGATGGTGCTCGACAAGCTCGTCGAGGCAGTTCGCGCGACGGGGCACATCGGCGTCGTCGGCGTCTACATGCCCGAGGACCCGGGTGCGGCCAACGAACTGGCCAAACACGGCCGCATCGCGTTCGACTACGGAACCGCGTTCACCAAGGGGATCAGCATCGCGGGCGGCCAGTGCCCAGTGAAGAAGTACAACCGCTACCTCCGTGACCTCATCATCGCGGGCCGCGCCGAGCCCTCCCTCATCGTCTCGCACGAGGTAGGGCTCGACGAGGCACCGGATGCGTACGAGAAGTTCGACAAGCGGGTCGACGGCTACACGAAGGTGCTTCTGCACCCTTGAGCGTGGGCTACAGGGTGGAGGTGTCGATGACGAAGCGGTAGCGGACGTCGCTTCCGACGACGCGGTCCCAGGCCTCGTTGATCTTCTCCGCGGGGATGAGCTCGATCTCTGCGCCGAGTCCATGCTCGGCGCAGAAGTCGAGCATCTCCTGGGTCTGCCGGATGCCACCATTCTTCGTCCCGGCGAGGCGGCGGCGGAAGCCGACGAGGGATCCAGGGCCGAAGCTCATCGGGTTCTCGGGCAGGCCGGCCGCGACGAACGTGCCGTCCAGGGCCAGCAGGGACAGGTAGGCGTCGAGGTCCAGGTCCGAGGAGACGGTGCTGACGATCAGGTCGAAGCGGCCCCTGAGGTCCTCGAAGGTGCTCGCGTCCGAGCTGGCGTAGTAGTGGTCCGCGCCGAGCCGCGCCGCGTCGTCTTGCTTCTTGAGCGACTGGCTGATGACTGAGACCTCGGCGCCGAGCGCGTGGGCGATCTTGACCCCCATGTGCCCCAAGCCGCCCATCCCGACGATCGCGACCTGCTTGCCTGGCCCCGCCTCCCAGGTCTTCAGCGGGGAGTAGAGGGTGATTCCCGCACACAGCAGAGGCGCGGCGACATCGAGGCCGAGCGCGTCGGGGATCCGCAGGACGTAGTCCTCCTCGACCGTGATGTGCGTGCTGTATCCGCCGGCGGTGGGCTTCCCGTCACGGCCGATGGCGTTGTAGGTGCCGACCTCGCCCTCGAGGCAGTACTGCTCCTCCCCGGCTAGGCAGTTGACGCACTTCCGGCACGAATCGACGTAGCAGCCGACGCCGACCCGGTCGCCCACGGCGTACTTGCTGACCTCGGCGCCGACCGCCTCCACGACTCCGGCGATCTCGTGCCCCGTCACGATCGGGTAGGAGACCGCCCCCCATTCGCCGCGGGCGGTGTGGATGTCGGAGTGGCAGATCCCGGCGTACTTGATGGCGATCAGGACCTCGTGCGGCCCGGGCTCGCGCCGCTCGATCGTGGTCGGGACAAGGGGCTCGGTCGCGGACGGCGCCGCGTAGGCACGTGCTGTAGGCATGCATCCAACCTATGCAACGACGCCTGCACGTGTCAGGCAGCAGCCCACACCCTGCCTTTCCTAGGACTCGCAGACCCACCTTCCCAGAGCGGTGGATCTACAACGATGGGACTAATTCGGTGCCCACCGTGGTTCACGGTTTAGGACACAGGCCGTCCAGGACTCAGGCCGTCCGGGATTCAGGAGGCTGAGCCGTTCGCGCCGCTCACCCCTTACGGAAGAGAACGAGACACATGACGAAGACACACGCCGAGGGAGTGGGCTTCCGCTCCGAGCGTGGCCCCATCCTGATCGCCCTCATGCTCACGACCGCTCTGGTCGCGATCGACTCGACGATCGTCGCGACTGCGGTCCCGTCCATCGTCCGCGACGTCGGCGGGTTCTCGTCGTTCCCTTGGCTCTTCTCCGGGTATCTGCTCGCGCAGGCCGTCTCAGTGCCTGTCTACGCGAAGCTCTCCGATATGGTCGGCCGCAAGCCGATCGTCCTGGCGGGCATCGGGCTCTTCCTCCTCGGCTCGATCCTGTGCGGGATCGCCGTCAGCATGCCCGCCCTCATCGCATTCCGAGTCCTGCAGGGCCTCGGGGCCGGCGCTGTCCAGCCCATGGCGATCACTATCGCGGGGGACATCTACTCGCTCGCGGAGCGTGCGAAGGTCCAAGGCTATCTCGCGAGCGTATGGGCCATCTCGTCGGTCGTGGGGCCGACCCTCGGCGGCGTCTTCTCTTCGCTCGGCATCTGGCGCGGCATCTTCCTCATCAACGTCCCGCTGTGCGTCCTCGCCGGGTGGATGCTGATCCGCACGTTCCACGAGAACATCGAGCGCGCCCGGCATCGCATTGACTACGTCGGCTCCTCGCTCCTCACCGGGGCCATGACGCTCATCATCCTCGGTGCCCTCGAGGGCGGCCAGGCGTGGGACTGGAACTCGCCCGTCGGCATCGGCGTCTTCGTGGTCGGCGCGGCGCTGCTCGCCGTCTTCATTTTCGTCGAGCGGCGTGCCGCGGAGCCGGTCCTGCCCCTGTGGGTCGTGTCGCGGCGGCTCATCCTCACGACGACGCTCATCTCGTTCGGCGTGGGTGCGATCATCCTCGGGCTCACGTCCTACGTGCCCACGTTCCTCGAGGGATCCCTCTCGGTCTCGCCCGTGCTCGCGGGCCTGGCGCTCGCCGCCCTGACGATCGGCTGGCCGATCAGTGCGTCCCAGTCGGGCAGGCTCTATCTGCGGATCGGCTTCCGCAACACTGCCCTCATCGGGATCGCGATCTCGGTGGTCGGCGCCGCTGTCCTCGCGCTGACCGCGCATGCCCCGAACGTCTTGCTCGTCGCCGCGAGCTGCTTCGTGGTGGGCCTCGGGCTCGGCCTCGTCGCGACGCCTACCCTCATCGCGGCCCAGTCGAGCGTCGAATGGAACGAACGCGGCGTCGTGACCGGCACCAACATGTTCGCCCGCTCGATCGGGAGCGCGCTCGGCGTCGCGGTGTTCGGTGCGGTCGCCAACGCGATCTACGCGGCGACGCCGAACGGGAACACGAACCCCCACACCATCATCTCTGCGTCGGACGCGGTCTTCCTCGCGGTCTTGATCGGGACCCTGCTCACCGTTGTCGCCGTCGTCGGGATGCCTAGGGTAGGCCGGGAGGTTGCGGCGCCCGCGGAGCGCGCTGCAGCGTAGTTAGCCCGCGTAGTCAGGCAGCGCAGTCAGGGGCGGGGGGAGCGGTCCGCGGGAGCACCACCGAGCCGCCGCGTGACCTCGGCGGCCGTCTCGGCGCACGCCTTTCCCAGCTCAGCGACCTGCTCGGGCGAGATCCGGAACCGTGGGGCGGAAATGAGCACCGCGGCGACGACGTCGCCTCGGTGGTCATAGACCGGCGCGGCGACGCCGACTTCCTCCTCGGACGTCTCCCCATAGTTGACGGCGTAGCCCCGCTCGGACACCTCGGCGAGGCGTCGTTCGTACGCCGCGAGCTCGTCGTCGTCCGCCGTCCCGCTGGCGCCTTTCGCGAGCACCTCGCGCACGCGTTCGGGGGGTTCGGTCGCAAGGAAGACCTGGACGGAGGCCGAGAGCGTCGTCGCGTATCGGGTCCCGAGCGTGGTCGTGTGCTTGACCTGGTGCCGGCTCGGGATCTGCTCGACCGAAACTGCCTCGGTCCCGTTCCAGAGGAGGAGAGCAGTCGTCTCGCCCGTGCGCTCGGCGAGTTCGCGCAGCGCAGGGTAGGCCACGCGGCGCTCGTCGAGGTCAGCGAGGAGGGGCCCGGCGATGCCGATGATGCCGAGCCCGAGCCGGAAGCGGCGCGTCGGTTCATCCCGCTCGACGAGCCCCTCCGACTCGAGGAGCGCGAGGATCCGCGACACCGAGCTCTTGTGCAGGCCGACCCGCGCCGCGATGTCCGTGACGCCGAGCAAGGGTTCGTCCACGCTGAAGCAGCGCAGCACGGCCACGGCGTTCGAGATGGGGGAGGCGCCGCGGGTCTCCGCCTGGTCCCCGTTCCCGTTCTGAGTCATGAATTCCACCTTATGCGGCGGCGCGTCCCCGCTCGGCTGGTCAAGCCGCCCGTCGGATCCGATGAGAAATCAGATCCGACGGGTCGTCAGGCCTCGACGATGTTGTTCTCGGGCCCGAATCCGAACTTCGTGATGTTCTCGGCCCCGTCCTCGCCGACGACGAGGATGTCGTGCTCGCGGTAGCCGCCGGCGCCGGGCTGGCCCTCGGCGACCGTGATCATCGGCTCCATCGAGACGACCATGCCCGGCTCGAGCACTGTCTCGATGTCCTCGCGAAGCTCAAGGCCGGCCTCCCGCCCGTAGTAGTGCGAGAGGACGCCGAACGAGTGGCCGTAGCCGAACGTGCGGTTCGCCAGGAGCCCGTGGCCGATGTAGATCTCGTTGAGCTCGGCCGCGATGTCCTTGCAGACGGCGCCCGGCTTGATGAGCTCGAGGCCGCGGCGGTGCACCTCGACGTTGATTTCCCACAGCTCGAGCGAGCGCGCGTCGGGCTGGCCCAAGAACATCGTGCGCTCGAGGGCCGTGTAGTAGCCCGAGGTCATCGGGAAGCAGTTGAGCGAGAGGATGTCGCCCTTCTGCAGCTTCCGCGTGGTGGCCCAGTTGTGGGCGCCGTCGGTGTTGATGCCGGACTGGAACCACACCCACGTGTCGCGGATCTCGGAGTCGGGGAACGTCCGGGCGATCTCGTGGACCATCGCCTCGGTGCCGATGAGCGCGACCTCGTACTCGGAGATGCCCTCGCGGATGGCGGCCTTGATGGCCTCGCCGCCCAGGTCTCCGATGCGGGCTCCGTGCTTGATGACCTCGATCTCCTCGGCCGACTTGACCATGCGCTGCCGCATCGCGGCCTGCGAGACGTCGACGAGCGCAACTCCCGGGAAGGCCGCCGCGATGCGCTCCCGCTGGAGCTGCGGCACCGTGTCGTCCTCGATGCCGAGCCGCGCGGCGCTGATCCCGCGCTGGCGCAGGGCTTCCTGCAGCCCGAAGAAGTAGTTGTCGCGCCGCCAGTCCGTGTAGACGATGTTCTCGCCGTAGCTCCGGCGCCACGGCATGCCCGCGTCGATGTTGGCCGTCACCGTGACCTGGTCGTCCGGCGTCACGACGAGCGCGTACGAGCGTCCGAAGTAGGTGAAGAGGAAGTCGGAGTAGTACTTGATGCTCTGGTACGAGGTCAGGACGACGGCGTCCAGCTCCTTCTCGGCCATGATCTCCCGGAGCCCCGCAAGGCGGCGCTCGAACTCGGCGTCCGAGAACGTGAGCGGCTGCTTGGTCCCGTTGTGCAGGACCTTGAGGCGCTCGAGCTCGGCGACCGAGGTGACGGTGGGGGTCGTGTCGATGGACATGTGTCTCCTTATATAAGGGGTTGTGATTCAAGGGGATTGTGGTGATGGTTCGGAAGGAAGTGACAGGGCCAGCGGCTACTGTGCGAGCGGCTTGCGCGACGTCTCCTTCGCGCAGAGCACGGCGACGAGCGAGATGAGCGCGGCGGCCACGAGATACCAGGCGGGGGCCAGCTTTGTGTGCAGGACCCCGATGAGGAGCGTGGCGACGAACGGGGCGGTCCCGCCGAACAGCGCGTTCGCGAGGTTGAAGCTCACCGCGAAGCCCGAGTAGCGGATCCGGGTGGGGAAGAGCTCGGCGAGGAAGCTCGGCAGCGTGCCGTCGTTGAGCGTGAGCATGCCGCCGAGGAAGATCTCGACGAGCAGGATCACCGCGAAGTTGCCCGCGTCGAGGAGCATGAAGGCGGGAACCGTCAGCAGGGCGAACAGCACGGACGCCGTGATGAGGACCCGCTTCCTGCCGAAGCGGTCGGACGCGAGGCCGGTGAGGAAGATGAACCCGATGTACGTCACGAGCGCGATGGTCGTCGCAACGAAGGACTCCGTGGCCCCGAACCCGAGTTCCGTCGACAGGTACGTGGGCATGTAGGAGAGGATCACGTAGAAGCCGACGGCGTTGAGCAGCACCGCGCCGACCGCGAGCACGAGCGAGGCCCAGTGCCGCGTGAACATGTCCTTGACCGGAGCGTGGTCGAGCTTGTCGTCGTGGGCGAGTTCGCGGAACACCGGAGTGTCCTCGAGCTTCGTCCGGATGTACCGCCCGATGAGCCCCATGGGTGCCGCGAGGAGGAACGGGAGGCGCCAGCCCCAGTCGGCCATCTGCTGGGCGCTCAGAACGACCGAGAGCACGGCCGCGAGCAGAGAGCCGAGCAGGAGGCCGGCTGCCGTCGAAGCAGGGACGACGGCGGCGTACATGCCGCGGCGGTGGGCAGGGGCGTACTCGACGAGGAACGCCGAGGCTCCCGCGTATTCGCCCGCCGCAGAGAAGCCCTGGACGACGCGGATGACGAGGAGGATGATCGGCGCGCCGACGCCGATGAGGCTGTACGACGGGATGAGCGCGATGCAGAACGTGGCACCGCTCATGATCAGGATCGAGATCGACAGGGCCGTGCGGCGGCCGAGCCGGTCGCCGACGTGGCCCCACACGAATCCTCCGAGGGGCCGGACGAAGAACGAGATCGCGAACACCGCGAAGGTCGCGAGGAGCGCGGTCTGCCTGTCCGAGTCGGGGAAGAACGCGGCGGCGATCGTCGAGGCGAGGTAGCCGTAGACGGCGTAGTCGAACCACTCGACGAAGTTGCCGATGAAGCTGCCCCAGAGAACGCGGCGGCGGGCGTCTTTGCCGAGGCCGGGGTTGGGCGAGCTCTGGCTTCCGGGTGAGACGCGGGGTGCTGCCAGAGGAGAGTCGTCAGTGCTCATGGGAACCACCAGGGGGAATTGGGGTTGCTATAGATGCAACGCGGTTGCATCAGGATACGAGTGCTCTAGATCACGGTCAAGCGTTGATCTCACTGAACGCAACGTCGTTGCATCTGATGCTGCCCGCAAAGGCGTCCTCGACCGCCTCCGTGAGGGCCGCCGTCGTCCGTTCCAGCAGCAGGCGCCCGGCTCCGGCTGACGCCCGCGCGGCGGAGGAGAGGCAGCCGGATGCCGGCGTGAGCTCCGGTCGGACGGGCAGCACGTCGTAGCGAGGCAACTCCGCCGGCGGGAGATCCATGATGCGGCCAAGGTCAACGAGCTCGGGGTGGAGGTGGAGCATGAGCGAGGTCTCGAGTACCCCTCCATGCTCGACCTCCCACCCGGGGAAGCTGCCCGCGTAGACCTCATCGAGGGTGGGCTCGTCCACGAAGTCCCAGTAGGAGACGAGCATCGCCTCGAGGCCCGTACCGCGGGAGGCGAGCTCCGTCGTCGCCAGCTCGACTCCCTCGTAGAGGAACTGATAGTTCTCGAAGTGGCCGTTAAGGAAGACGACCCGCTCGGCACCGTGCCTCGCGAACTCATGGGTGAGGGAGCGGGCGATGGCGATCATCGTGGTCGCATCAAGGCTCGTCGTACCGCCGAGGTGGTTGCCGCCGCCCGAGCGCTGCTGCGACTTGTACCCGTACACGATCGGGGCGGCGACCAGTGCCCCGACGGCCTCCGCGAGCCGGCCGCTCACGGCGCGGGCCAGCAGGACGTCCGTCGTGAGCGGGAGGTGTGGGCCGTGCTGCTCGACGGACCCGACGGGAACGATGACGAGCCGGCTGCCGGTGGCGAGGCGCTCGCGGTAAGTGAAGGCGTCGAGGTCTTCCATGAACACGCTGGCGGTCATGATCTCTCCTCTGGGTTAGGCCGCTGGGGCGGGATCGACGACGGCGGGCTCCTCGCCAGCGTCCTCGGCCGGGCGCTCGACGCACGCGTCGTGGTGGGCGAGGTACTCCTCGTCCGTCAGGCCGGCCTTGATCCCGAGCGGGACCCCATGGGCAATCCGGTTGCGGAAGCGCGGGTAGCCGAGGGCGAAGTACACAATGCCGGAGGTCAGCGTGCCTGCGAGCCACGAGAGGTCGACTCCGCCCATGGCGACGGCGATCGGGCCCTGGAAGATCGGGAGCGTGCCGTACATGAACATCCACGTCATGACGAGCCCTGCGACGAACGCGATGAGCGCGGAAGCGTTCACGGCCTTGAGCCGGGTGTCCCGGGGGTTCAGGAACAGGTACGTGTAGTCGCGGTGCTTGCGCTCGAAGACGAAGTAGTGGACCGCCATGATTCCGCCCCACGTCGCGACCCACGCGACAATCGTGCCGAGCCAGTTGTCCAGGAGGGTTGCGAAGTCCTGGGCGAAGAGGAAGAGGATCACCGCGGCCATCGACAGGATCCCGACGACGATCGAGAGCTTCTTGCGGGAGATCCGGATGTCCAGAGCCTGGGTGGCGACGCCGAACGTGTACAGGTTGATGATGTTGGTCGCGATCGGGCCGTGGATGACGAGGAGGATGACCGGGACCGCGAGGGCTCCGAAGCTCTTGACGACGAGTTCACCGGGGTCGGCCGTTCCGTTCATCGTTGCGAGGCTCGCGCCGAGGAGGCCGAGCCACACGACCGGCAGGAACTGCCCGAGCACCGACGTGAGGTAGAGCTTCGACTTGGGGATGCGCGTCGAGACGAAGCGGGAGTAGTCGGGGGCGTAGGTGAACCAGCCGATGCCCCAACCGATGCCGATCACGGTCATGATGCCTGACATGGCCGCGATGCGTGCGGCCCCCGTCAGAATCGCCCCGGGCTGCCCCTGGTAGCCCCAGTCGATGTGGAGCTGGGTCCACGCGATGATCGACATGGCTACGAGGACCAGAAGGGTGGGCGGCATGGTGATGCGCTCGAACTTCGCGATGGCGCCGTAGCCGCGGTAGCAGATGGCGACCTGGACGCTCATGATGATGGCGGCGACCGCGATCCGCCAGACCAGGTTCTGCTGGTTCGGGTCAACCCAGCCGATCTGGGCGAACAGGGCCATCACGAGGTCGAGGATGACCCACGTGTTGACGGCGGACCAGCCAACGGCGACGATCGCCTGGATGACGGCCGGGAGATAGGCGCCGCGCCGGCCGAACGCGCCGCGGGCGAGCAGCATGCCCGTCGCGCCGGTCTTCTGCCCGAGGAGGACGAAGAAGCCGAATCCGACCATGCCGATCACGTTGCCGACGACGAGCACTGTCATCGTGTCGGCGAGGCCGAGCCCGAGCTGGATCCCCAGCGCGCCGAGGATCCAGTTGATCGGAGCCACGTTGGCGCCGGCCCAGATCCAGAACTGCCCTGAGACCTTGGTGGTGCGGGCTGATTCGGGAACGGGTTGGAGGACATCTTCGACGGAGTGCGTCGCGTCTTCTGAACGTTGCGTCCGAAGGCTCATGGTGAGTCCACTTTCTTGATGGAGTTCTCTGGGGGCGGGCCGGCTTGAATTCAAGGTTAGGGTCGGCAAGCCGACCCATGTAGACTCGTTGTGTCGCCCATTCTGACTTGTACAGGTGACGAATTGTCGCCTTGGTGAGATTCATGCAACATCCTGGGCTCGAAGGCTTCGAAAGGACCCGCGATGTCTGTGCCCCTCGAGGAAGTCCTCACGAGCGAGGCGCTCCTCCCCGGCCATCCTGTGGTGGTCGCCGGGCAGGACGAAGTGCCCCGGCGTTCAGTCCGCTGGGTCCACTCGAGCGAAGTGGTCCAGATTGCCTCCCTGCTGAGGGGCGGCGAACTCCTGCTGTCCGGCGGACAGGGCTTCCTCGCGCTCCGCCAAGGGGCGCAGATGGACTATGTCCGAAGCCTTGCCGAGCGAGGCGTCGCGTGCGTCGCGATCGAGACGGTCAGCGGCCGGGAGATCCCCTCCGACGTGCTGGCGGCCGCGGACGAGCTGGGTCTCCCTCTCGTGGAACTGCGCAGAGTGGTGCCCTTCGTCGAAGTGGCGGAGTGGGTCAACCGGCGCATCGTGTCGCGGCAGGTCGAGGCCCTCCAGCTGGCAGACGGGCTCTCGCAACGCATCGCCGAGCAGATGGCGGCGGGCGGCACCGCGCTCGCACCCCTTCTCGAGTTGACGGCGCGGGCGCTGGGAGTCTCCGCAGCCGTGGTCGACATTCGCGGGGTCGTCCTGGAGTCATCGGAGGTGGACGGCGTGGATGCGGACGCGCCTCCCGTGAGCGTGGGCCTCAGCGTGGGGGGCATCGACATGGCCACGCTCGAACTCCGCGTAACCCCGGGGAGCGATCGAACTCTCATCGAGACGGTCGCGCAGCGGATCCGTGGCGTCGTCGCCCTCGCCCTCTCCCAACGGCACCGCCCCAGCCTCGCCCGCATGGCCGACGATGCGCTGCTGCGCATGATCATCGCCGGCGGTGGAGGCGATCAGCTCTTCGAGCTCGCGGAGGCGGCAGGGGTGCGCGCAGATGTACCCCTTGCTGCCGCCCTGTTCCGTTCCAGGGACACCGCGCGAGCGGCGGCGGACGCCGAGCGGGCCCTCCGCGCCCGGGGTACGAGCGTGCGGCTGCACGCCGACGACGACGCCCTCGTGGTCGCCCTCATCTCGTTCGGGCAGTCCGGGCATGTCGCTGCGCGGAAGGAACTGCTGGAGGGGCTGCGCGAGGCGATCGCGGGGACTGGGACGATCGGTGCGCTCGGCCCCACCGCCTCGACGGTCAAGGGAGCGTCCTGGTCGCTTGCCGAGGCGCGGACCACGCTGCGTCTCGGTCGCGCGTCGAAATGGGAGCACGCGGTCTACGACAGCTCGGATTTCGTCGTCGAACGTTTCGCAGAGCGGGAGCTTCCGCGTCAGGCCGTCGACATGTTCATCGAGGAAACGCTGGGGCCGCTGCTCGAGCTCGAGCGCCGGCGCGGCGGCGAGCTCGTTCGCAGCCTCGACGTCTGGATCACCGCGGGCTGCAACACGGCCGACGCCGCGCGCATCCTCTTCCTCGAGCGGCAGAGCCTGCACAAGCGGCTGGCGCGGATCTTCGACGCGCTCGGCGGCGACCCGCGCGGCACCGGGCGACTCGGCGCGCTCGCCTTCGCCGTCAAGCTCGCCCGGGGGAATGCGCAGCTGCGCGAAGGGAGTTGAATGGTCCCATGCAGCCACAGCTCATCCAGTTCCTGGCCGCTCTCGCCAACGGGCGGTCGCGGGCTCGCTTTGCTGAGATTGCGCAGGGAGGGCACGACGGCGTCCCTCCAGACGAGCGCCAGGACCGCCTTCTCAGCGCGGCCGGGGTGCTCACGAAGCACCCAGACGGGCGGGTAGCGGTCGACGACGGCGCCCTCCACGCGCTGCTCGCCGAGGCCCGGGCCGCTCTGCCCGAGAAGCCCACTGGAAAGCTCGAGCAGCTTCCGCGCCAGCACCGACTGAGGCTCGAGGTGCTGCGAACGCTGGGAGCGGAGCTCTTGGGCGCGGATGAGGAGATCGGCGAGGGCGAGTTCAACGCGAGGCTCGCCGAGCGTGTCGACGACGTACCGGGGGTGCGGCGCGCGCTCGTGGATGAGGGCGTCGTCGACCGAAAGCGGGACGGAAGTGGGTATTGGCGAGCTTCCTAGGACTGTGAGACCTACCTTCCCCGTGGAAGGCGCGCCCGGGTGGGGCCAGAATGGAACCTATGGGTCAAAGCGCTGAGTTCGGTCGGTTCCTCAAAGCCATGCGGTCACGGCTCACGCCGGAGCAGGTCGGGATACCAGCCACGGCAGGCGGGCGACGCGTGCCCGGGCTGCGCCGCGAGGAGATCGCGTTGCTGGCCGATGTCAGCACGGACTACTACACCCGGCTTGAGCAAGGACGGAACATCCACCCGTCGCGGGCCGTGCTCGATTCCGTGGCCCGCGCGCTCCGCTTGGACGGGGCCGAGCGCGCCCACATGATGGACCTGCTCGAGAACTGCGCGAAGTCGCAGCGGGCTCCGCTGCCTGCCCAAGGTGTCCGACCCGCGCTCCGCCAGCTTCTGGACGCCGTCGGCGCGGTGCCCGCGCTGGTCCTGGGCCGCCGAACCGATGTTCTCGCAGGGAACCGTCTAGCGTTCCTGCTGCTTGCGGACTTCCCCAGCATGCCCGTGCACGAGCGCAACCTCACTCGCTGGATCATCCTGGACCCCCGCGCCCGCGAACTCTTCTCCGACTGGGCGGCGGTCGCGGCCGAGGCGACGGGTGCCTTGCGCGTCGACATCGGCCGCCACCCGAGCGACCCGCAGGCCAATCAGCTGGTCGGCGAGCTGGCAGTGCAGAGCGAGCAGTTCCGGCAGTGGTGGGCTGGGCATCGTGTCGTCACAGAGCATGCCGGTACAGTGCGTCTGCGCCATCCCGTCGTGGGCGAGCTGGAACTGAACTTCGAGGATCTCGCATTGCGCGACGACCCCGACCAGACCTTGCGGCTGTTCTCCGCGAAGCCGGGGTCGCCGTCGGCTGATTCCCTCGCGCTGCTTGGCAGCTACGGCGCCGAAGACGTGTTCAGCCTGCCCCCGTCGTCGACGGGGGCAGCGTCTGGCGCGTCGACGGCATCAGCTGCCGCGTCGTCGGCTCCGGCGTCTAGCGCAGACCCGGCTCAAGCGACCACGCTAGGCGATGAAGGGCATTCGCGAGCCCGCCGCGGACTTTCCTGAGCCTCCTGCTGCGACGAGTTCTGACACGCTGAGTTCGGCTGTC
Source organism: Sinomonas sp. (assembly GCF_036848755.1). NCBI lineage: Bacteria > Bacillati > Actinomycetota > Actinomycetes > Micrococcales > Micrococcaceae > Sinomonas > Sinomonas sp. Next base: position 92,431 of record NZ_DAIUJO010000001.1, read on the forward strand.
GTCGACGATCGGTGCGTTCGGTAGCGCGCTCCGGCTTTCGGGGTTGTCGAAGCCGATGAGTGCGAAGGCCATCAGGGCCGTGTGTTCCATGTTCCTCTTCTTGATCTCGCTTGTGCCCTCTTGCTGGACACGGTGCCCTCACGGGCGGCGTTGGGTGGGCGCGCGGGCGCGACTAGCTGCACGCTCGGCGTGGGTGGGTGCCGGGCAGTGGCGGTGAGTCGACTGGCACTCGTCGGGCGACGGTCTCTCGGTCCGCCCGCCCCGGTGCGGTACACATACAACGCTACTTGAAGCTGACACGTCACTGGTCGTATGAGGCGAGCCCTGCGCTTCCTAGGAGTGGGAGGCCTAGGTTGCGCGGTCGGGAGGGGCAGCTCGGGCACGCGCGCTGAGCGCCTCTCGCCTCTGCCCTTCCGGTGGCGCTTATTTTGTCGGGCCCCCTGCGTAGGCTCGGGTCAGAGCTTGGAGGAACGGGATTCCTCG
>NZ_DAIUJO010000002.1:0-24810 GCF_036848755.1 Sinomonas sp.
GCCGGGCGAGCAGCTCGGCGAGGCCGAACGGCTTGGTGACGTAGTCGTCCGCTCCGGCGTCGAGCGCCTCGACCTTGTCCGTTGAGCCGTGGCGGGCGGAGAGCACGACGATGGGCATGTCGGACCAGCCGCGGATCCCTCTGATCACCTCGGCTCCGTCCATATCCGGGAGCCCGAGGTCGAGGACGAGAACGTCCGGCGGCCGTGAGGCAGCCAGGTGAAGGGCTTCGGCGCCGTTCGCTGCGGAGGTGACCGAATATCCCTCCGCCCTGAGATTGATCTGCAGCGCCCGGAGGAGCTGTGGCTCGTCGTCGACCACGAGTACGCGCTTCATGCCTCGCCTTCCCCATCCCGCGGCCCGGTGTAGAGCGGCATCCGGATGACCATGGTCAGCCCGCCTCCCGGGGTGGGCTCGGCCAACAGCTCGCCGTCCATTGCCTCGATGAAGCCCTTCGCCACAGCGAGGCCCAAGCCGATGCCAGGGCCGGTGCCCTCGTCGCCGAGGCGTTGGAAGGGCTGGAACATCGCCATCACCCGCTCAGGGGGAACCCCTCGGCCGTGGTCGACGACGCGCAGCTCGCTCACCGGGCGGTCCCCGATGCCGGGGGCCAGCAGTCCTCCGGTCGTCGCAACGATGACGATGTCGCCGCCGGGCGCGTATTTGAGGGCATTCTCGGCGAGGTTGGCCAGCGCACGCACGAGCAGCCCACGGTCGCCGTCGAGCGCTGGAAGGTTCGGGGCGAGGTCCACCCGAATGGAGTCGGGGGGCAGCTCTGCGAGGACTTCGGAAACGACGTCGAGCCACGTCACAGGCTCGTGCAGGACAGACACCGCGGCACTGTCGATGCGGGACATGTCGAGGAGGTTGGCGACCAGGTTGTCCAGCCGGTTGGAGTACGCATCGATGGTCTCGAGCATCTCGGCCTGCTCCTCCGGGGTGGTCTTGCCGCGCTGCCGCCGCAGCGCCGTGACGGCGAGGCGGATGCCGGCGAGGGGGGTGCGAAGGTCGTGGGAGACGGCCCGCAGAATCGACGTCCGGATCCGGTTGGCTTCCCCGAGCTTGACTGTCTCGCTGAGGCTGAGCGAGAGCTCCTGCCGCTCGAGGAGCGCCGTGAGGTGGGCCTCGAAGGCGGCCAGAAGGCGCCGTTCGCTTCCGCTGAGGGGGCGCCCCTTCCAGACGAGGCTGAGATCTGGCGCGAGGTGGTCTGCGCCGTCGGCCTCCTCAGGGCTTGTGGGGGCGTCGGCGCCCACGCTCGCCCGGACCTTCCAAGCGCCGTCGAGGTCCGAAAGCAGGCTCACCGAGGCGAGCTGGAATTCGTCGCGGAGCTGTCCGAGGAACTCCTCGGCGCTCTGGTCACGCGCGAGCGACCCCCGCGCGAGCTCGCTGAGCGTTCCAGCCTCGGCCCGAGCCAGAGCGGCATCCTGTGAACGCCGCGAGGAAACGCCTACAACCAGCGAGAACGCCACGGCCACGGCGAGGAAGACGACGAGCGCGAAGAAGTTCTGTGGGTCGTCGATCGTGAAAGTGCCGATGGGCGGGGTGACGAAGTAGTTGAGCAGGAGGGAGTCGATGACGGCGGCGACGACGGCGGGCCAGAGGCCGCCGACGAAGGCGACGACCACCACGGCGCACAGGTGGGCAAGCGCGTGCGTCGTGAGATTGAGCTGGGGGAAGGGCAGGAGCGCGGCCGTCATCAGGATCGGCGCGACGAAGGCGAGGACGTACCCGGTGATCGTCCGTGCCGGGCCCAGGACGGGCGTGAGCCGAAGGCGGGGGCCACGGCCGGCGAGGGAATGCGTCACCATGTGCACGTCGATCTCGCCGGAGTCGCGGACGACGGCAGTGCCCACGCTTCCCCGCCCGAAGATCTGCTGGAGGCGCGTGTGGCGGGAGACGCCCACGACGATCTGGGTCGCGTTGACGCTGCGCGCGAAGTCGAGCAGCGTGGACGCGATGTCGTCCCCTGCGAGCTGGTGGTAGCTCCCGCCCAAATCCTCCACGAGCTTGCGCTGTGCCGCGAGCGACTGTTCGGATCCTTCCACCAGGCCGTCAGGGGTTCGGACATGGATTGCCAGCAGGTCTCCGCCGCTCACCCGGGAGAGGATGCGCGCCGCGCGGCGAATGAGTGCCTCGCCCTCGGGCCCTCCTGTGAGTGCCACGACGACGCGTTCCCGCGCCGGCCAGGTCTCCTCGATCCGGTGCCTCTGCCGATACTCTGCGAGGCCCTCCTCGACGCGGTCCGCGAGCCAGATGAGTGCGATCTCGCGCAGGGCTGAGAGGTTGCCGAGCCGGAAGTAGTTGGCGAGGGCGGCGTCGATCTTGTCGGGAGCGTAGACGAATCCTCCGCTCAACCGTTGGCGCAGGAGCTCCGGTGGAATGTCCACCAGCCCGATCTGGTCGGCCTTGCGCACGATTGCGTCCGGGATGACCTCCTGCTGCCGGGTGCCGGTGATCGCTTCGACGACGTCGTTGAGGGATGCGAGGTGCTGCACATTGACGGTCGTGAGGACGTCGATGCCGGCGTCGAGGAGCTCGTCCACGTCTTCCCAGCGTTTCGCGTGCCGGCTGCCAGGGGCATTGGTGTGGGCATATTCGTCGACGAGGGCGGTGTGCGGCCTCCTCGCCAGGACCGCATCGACGTCCATCTCCGGGAGGCGGGTGCCCCGGTACTCCACCAGGCGCAGTGGCACCGTCTCGAGCCCTTCGACGAGGGCGGCCGTCTGGGGCCGACCGTGGTCCATGACGACGCCGACGACGACGTCCGTGCCGGCCGCGGCAAGCCGGTGGGCCTCCTCGAGCATGGCGTAGGTCTTCCCGACGCCGGGGGCGGCGCCGAGGAAGATGCGCAGGCTCCCGCGGTCCATGCTCTCGATTCTTCTACAGTTGGTCCGACTGGCCGCCGATCCGCCCCGCGAGCTACCCCAACCGCGCCGCGAGAGCCAGGTTGAGCTTAGTCGTGTTCACGGCGGGCTGGCCCAGGAGGCCGAGGAGGGAGTTGGTGGTGGCGTCCGCCACCATCTGCTGCACGTCCGCGATGCTCAGACCCGTGGCTTTGGCCACCCGCGGAACCTGGAGCCGGGCGTAGGCGGGCGAGATGTCGGGATCCAGCCCCGAGGCGGAATCCGTGACGGCGTCAAGAGGCACCTGCGACTGAGGCACTCCCTCGCGTGCCGCAACTGCGGCCCTCGCCGTGCCCTCGGCCTTGGCCAGGGCCGGGTCTGACGGGCCGAGGTTGGTCGCTCCAGAGGCCGAAGGGTCCCATTTGACGGCGGACGGCCGCGGGAAGAAGAACCGCGGGTCCGTCGTCGGGACGGCTTGGGCCAGGAGGGTCGAGGCAGCGGGCTGGCCCTTGAGCTGGGCAATCGAACCGTGCGCCTGGGCAGAGGCCACGGCCTGGCCCAGGCCGACCAGGACGAGCGGGTACAGCACCCCGAGCACAAGGGTCGCGACGAGGAGGAACCGGAAGGCGGTGCCGAGTTGGCGGAGGTAGGCGGTCATGGTCCGTCCTCAATGAAGTCCTGGCACGACGGCCAGAAGCAGGTCGATGATCTTGATGCCGATGAACGGGGCGATGATCCCGCCCACCCCATACACGAGCAGGTTCCGCCGCAGCGCCTCCTGAGCGGACACCGCCCGGTAGCGCACGCCTCGGAGGGCGAGCGGGACGAGCAGCACGATGATGATCGCGTTGAAGATGACGGCTGCGAGCACCGCGCTCTTCGGGCTCGTGAGGCCCATGATGTTCAGCAGGTTCAGCCCGGGGAAGACCGCGACGAAGAGGGCGGGGATGATCGCGAAGTACTTCGCGACGTCGTTCGCCACCGAGAACGTCGTGAGCGAGCCGCGCGTGATGAGGAGCTGCTTGCCGATCGCGACCACATCGATGAGCTTCGTCGGATCGGAGTCGAGGTCGACCATGTTGGCAGCTTCCTTCGCGGCCTGCGTGCCGGAGTTCATGGCGACGCCGACGTCGGCGGCTGCGAGGGCCGGGGCATCGTTGGTGCCGTCGCCGGTCATGGCGATGAGCTGGCCGGCCTCCTGCTCCTGGCGGATGCGGGTGAGCTTGTCCTCGGGGGTGGCCTCCGCGAGGTAGTCGTCGACGCCGGCCTCCTTCGCGATCGCCGCTGCCGTGAGCCTGTTGTCCCCGGTGATCATGACGGTCCGGATGCCCATGCGGCGCAGGGCGGCGAAGCGCTCCGCGATGCCCGGCTTGACCACGTCCGCGAGGTGGACGGTGCCCAGCACCCTCGGGCGGCCGCCGTCGTCCGTCGCCACGACGAGCGGGGTGCCGCCGTCGCCCGCGATCGCATCGACGTCATCGCGCACCCCGGGCGGGACGTCGCCGCCGAGTTCGCGGACCCAGTGGGCGACGGCGGATGCCGCACCCTTGCGGTAGCGGCGGTCGCCGTCGTCGAGCCCGCTCATGCGGGTCATCGCGGTGAACTGGACGGCCGTCACCTGGCTGGCCGCCCGGCGGGTGAGCTCGTCGAGGCTCGGACCTCCGGCCCCGCGCGCGGCCGCGAGGTCCACGATCGAACGGCCCTCCGGAGTCTCGTCCGCGAGGGATGAGAGCCGCGCGGCTTCGACGAACTCGGCCGCGTCGATTCCGGGTGCCGGGAGGAACTCCACGGCGCGGCGGTTGCCGAACGTGATGGTGCCCGTCTTGTCGAGCAGGAGGGTCGTGATGTCCCCGGCTGTCTCGACGGCGCGGCCGCTCGTGGCGAGGACGTTGTGCTGGACGAGCCGGTCCATGCCGGCGATGCCGATCGCGGGGACGAGGGCGCCGATGGTAGTGGGGATGAGGCACACGAGCAGGGCCACGAGGACCACGGGCGATGGGACCGCGCCTGCGAGGTTCGCGAACGGCACGAGCGCCACCGTGACGACGAGGAAGACGATCGTCAACGCCACGAGGAGAACGTGCAGGGCGATCTCGTTCGGCGTCCTCTGCCGCTCGGCCCCCTCGACGAGGGCAATCATCCGGTCGATGAATGTCTGCCCGGGGTCGGCCGTGATCCGCACGACGATGCGGTCGGAGATGACCTTCGTCCCACCGGTCACGGCCGAGCGGTCGCCGCCGGACTCGCGGACCACCGGAGCCGATTCGCCGGTGATGGCGGACTCGTCGACCATCGCGAGGCCTTCGGCAATCTCGCCGTCCGAGGGGATGACGTCCCCGGCCTCGCACACGACGAGGTCCCCCTTGCGCAGGTCCGGGGCCGGAACGTGCTCCTCGGCGCCGCCTGCAGACCCGCCCGTCAGCCGGCGGGCGACGAGCCCTTGGCGGCTGGCGCGGAGGCTGTCGGCCTGCGCTTTGCCGCGGCCCTCGGCCAACGCCTCAGAGAAGTTCGCGAACAGGACCGTCAGCAGGAGCCACAGGGTGATGACGACGCTGAAGACGACATCCGGACTGCCTTGGGCGATCTGGACCACGCACGCGACGGCCGAGACGACCGTGCCGAGAAGCACCGTGAACATGACAGGCGAGTGCCGCATCTGGCGCGGATCCAGCTTGACGAACGATTCGGGGATCGCGTCGAGGATGAGGCGGCGGTTGAAGGCCTTGCGCCGCTTGTAGGCGTGTCCCGAGAGTTCGGTCACGCGCTGCGCGGGCGGGTGGCCGGGGGCGGTGTGCGCCGACTGGGGTTCGGCGGGGGCTCCCTGCCGACTGTCGTGGGAGGTTGTCATCTGAGGGTTCCCTCTGCGATGGGTCCCAGCGCGAGCGCAGGGAAGTAGTTCAGGGCGGTGAACAGGACCGTGACCGTGCCGAGGAGCCCGGCGAACAGCGGACCGTACGTGGCGAGGGTGCCGGGCGAAGGCGGGATGGGCTCCTGCCTGGCGAAGCTCCCGGCCAGGGCCAGGACCAGCACGATGGGGAGCACACGGCCAAGCCACATCGCCACGTTCATGAGCGAGGACATGAGCGGATCCGAGGCGCTGAGCCCTGCGAAGGCCGATCCGTTGTTGTTCGCCCCCGAGGTGAAGGCGTACAGCAGTTCACTGAACTGGTGCGGGCCCTGGGCGGGGGCGTCCGCGACAGCGGACGGAATGAGGACCGCCGCGCCGGTGAGCACCAGCACGAGGACGGGGGTGACGAGCAGGTACAGGGCCGCGAGCGTCATGTGCCGGGCCTGGACCTTCTTGCCCAGGTACTCCGGTGTGCGCCCGACCATGAGGCCGCCGAGGAACACGGCCAGGACGGCGAGCACGAGCATCCCGTACAGGCCCGAGCCGACGCCTCCCGGAGCCACCTCTCCGAGCATCATGTCGAACATCGCCATGCCTCCGGCGAGCGGCGGGAGCGAGTCGTGCGCGGCGTCCACGGCCCCTGTCGAGGTCAGCGTGGTCGCGGTCGCGAAGATCCCGCTCGCGGCGGGGCCGAAGCGCTGCTCCATGCCCTCGCCCAGGCTCGGCCACGACGAGATGGCCCACGCCATGAAGCCCGTGGCGATGAGCCACAGCGAAGCCATGACCGTAAGGACTGTATAGCCCTGCTTCCGGCTTCCGACCATGCGCCCGAACGTGTACGGGAGCGAGAACGGGATCATCAGGAGCAGGAAGACCTCGAAGATGTTCGTGAAAGCATTCGGGTTCTCGAACGGGTGGGCCGAGTTCGCGTTGAAGTAGCCGCCACCGTTGGTGCCGAGCTCCTTGATGGCCTCCTGGCTCGCGACGGGGCCGCCTGGGATGGACTGCGTAACGCCGGTGACGGCGTTGTGCACGGTGGTGGCCGAGAAGTCCTGCACCACGCCGGCGACGATGAGGACGACGGCGGCGATCGCGGCGAGGGGGAGCAGGAGGCGGAACGTCAGGCGCGTGAGGTCGACCCAGAAGTTCCCGAGCGAGTCGGTGCCCTTCCGGGCGAAGCCGCGCACGAGGGCGAAGGCGACGGCGATGCCCACCGCAGCGGAAACGAAGTTCTGCACCGCGAGGAACGCCATCTGGACCACGAACCCGAGGGTGCTCTCCGGGGCATAGGCCTGCCAGTTGGTGTTGGTGATGAAGGAGACGGCGGTGTTCATCGCCACCCAGGGGTCCACTCCGGGGAGCTGGCCGGCGGACAGGAGCGGCTGCGCTCGCTGCGCGGCGTACACCAGGATGACGCTCGCGATGGAGAACGCGACGACGCTGCGCGCGTACCCCTTCCACGTCTGGGCACTTCCCGGGCCGATGCCCGTGGCGCGATAGACCCAGCGCTCGAAGCGGAGGTGGCGCCCGCCGTCGTCCGCGACCTTGGCGAGATAGGCGCCCAGGGGACGGTGCACGGCAGCAAGGGCCACGATGAGGACGGCGAGCTGAGTGAGGAACGAGAGGACGCTGAACTGCACGGCTCACCGCCCGCCCGGGCGGAACAGCTGGTCCACGAGGTAGACGCACACGGCCAGTGCCAGAACGCCCAGCAGGGTCCATGCGATCACACCGCCGCTCACTTGCCGTCCACCAGCTTCGCCAGCGCCGAGACGCTCCACATCACGAGACCGGCTAGCGCGAGGAAGATCGCCACAACGGCCACATCGGCCATGACACACCCCTTCCGGGACGGGCCGCACCCTGCGGGCCCTTATGGAGACAGTGAAGCGCCCTCGATGCGGCATCGAGGCCCTCTTGACCCCTTCCTAACGCCGCCGGATGGTTTCTTTGCGCCGTCTTTGCGCCGCGCTTCAGCTGCTGCCGTTCGGAACTCGCCGTCCTCGGTCACGGATCCCACGCCGGGCGATCCACCGCCTTCAGTTCCTCATCCCCCTCGGGTAGATTTCGGTGTCACTGCTAGCAATCGCAATCACCTGCGAAAGGGCCGCGGATGCCGGACACCACTTGCCACATGTCCATCTCGCTCGATGGCTTCGTTGCCGGCCCCGACCAGAGCCGAGAGCAGCCGCTCGGGAGGCGCGGAATGGAACTCCACGCCTGGCACCTCGGCGACGAGCGCGCCAACGAGGCCGACGGCACCGCGACAGGTTGGCTCATGCGTCCGCGCGGCGCGTACGTCATGGGCCGCAACATGTTCGGGCCCGTCCGCGGTGAGTGGGACGAGGACTGGCGCGGGTGGTGGGGGCCTGAGCCGCCCTATCACGCACCGGTGTTCGTGCTGACCCACTACGCCCACGAGCCGATCGAGATGGAAGGCGGGACGACCTTCTACTTCGTCACCGACGGCTTCGATGCAGCCTATGCACGAGCGCGTGAGACGGCCGGAGACGACGGCGTGGACATCGCGGGCGGAGCTTCTACTGTTCGGCAGGCGCTCGCCGCCGGGGTCATCGACGAGCTCACGCTCGACATCGCCCCCGTCCTGCTCGGGTCGGGCGAGCGGATCTTCGACGGTGTCGAATCTTTCGGGATGGAGCCCGTCGAGGTGCTGCATTCGCCGCTGGCCACGCACGTCCGCTACCACCGGGTGGGCTGAAGGCGGACCTCCGCTGAACGTCCCCGCGGCGCTCGTGTTATGGGAAGAGGCCTTCTGGAGCCTCGGGCTGCACGGGTTCGATGAGATCGGGGCCGTTGTTCTGCACGCTGTTCACGAGGCTGCTGACGACGCGCGGCACGAGGTGCGGCTCGGGCATGGCATCGATGAGGCTGCGCACGTCGCCTTCGGCGGTGATCTCCGGGTTGAGCCAGTCGGCCCATAGATCCCGTGGAACCATGAGCGGGGTGCGGTCGTGGATATGCCCGAGGGCGTCCGACGCCGGGGCCGTGATGATGGTGCACGTCCTGAGCCAGCGGTGAGGATCGTCGTGGGCCAGCGACGGGTCGGGCCAGTTCTCGAACAGGGCAGCGAAGGCGAGGACGTCGTCCCCCGGGGCATGGAGGTAGGTGGGAATCTTGGTGATCTTCCCGCCCGTTTCCTCTTTCTGCCATTCGTAGTAGCCGTCCGCAGGGACGAGCGCGCGCCGCTGCGCCGCCGCCTTGCGGAACGAGGGCTTCTCCGTCACCGTCTCACGCCGCGCGTTGATGAGCCTCGCCGCCCCCTTCGTGTCCTTCGCCCACGAGGGGACGAGGCCCCAGCGCGCCGTGACGAGCTTGCGCGAGAGGCCCTTCGTCTCCCGGTCGCGCCTGTCGAGAACGATCGGGACCGGGTCCGTGGGCGCAACGTTGTACGAGGGCTCGAGGGACTCGACCAGGGACTCATTCACGTCGAACTCCGCAACGAGGTCGCCGACGGCCCGGGCCATGACGTATCTGCCGCACATGCCGCCCATTATTCACCGTTCGCTGGCTCCTCGCGGGGGCTTACACTGGGCATGTTCGAAGATATGTTCGATGCAGGAGCAGGCCCCGTGACAGGAGAGTTCACCCATCTGCACGTCGCAAGCGCGTTCAGCGCGCACTACGGCGTCTCGTGGCCCGAGGACCTCGCCGCGGCGGCGGCCGCCGACGGTGCGAGTGCGCTCGCGTGCACGGACCGGGACGGCCTCTACGGCGCTGTCAAGCATCTCGCCGCGTGCGGGGGAGTGGGCCTCGACCCCATCGTGGGCGTCGACCTCGGCATCCTGGGCGAGCCGGAGGAGGACGACGGCGCAGCTCACCCGGGTGCCCCCAAGCGCCGGCGAGGCGCTGAGGGGATAGCGGGCCGCGTCGTCGTCCTCGCCCACGGGCGCAACAACGGGGCCGGTTGGAAGGCCCTGTGCCGCCTCGTCTCGGACGCCCATGCACACACGAGCGGAAAGGCGAACAGCCCGGTCCCGGTCGGTGTCCTCCGCTCTGAGCTGGCGGCGCGGTGCGTGGATCCGGACACGGGACGCCCAGTCCTCACAGTGCTCATCGGCCCGGACTCGGACGTAGGGCGCGCAATGTCCGGCCGCCGCTTCCTGCGGCCACGGACCCTCTTCAGGGAGTGGCTCGACGCGATGCCCGTGGGGGTCCTCGCCGTCGAGCTCGTCACGCACCTCAGCGCCCCCGGGCAGCCCCTCAGCACGAGTCATGCCGTCCGCATGCTGCGCCTCGCGAGCGAGCACGCGGTCCCCGCCGTCCTGACCAACGCCGTCCGCTACGTCGAGGAAGACGGCGCGGCGACGGCCGACGTCCTCGACGCCGCGCGCACGCTCACACCCCTCGAGCGGCTCGGCGTGCCGGGGCAACCGCTGACCCTCCCCGGCGACCTCGCACTCCAGCCGACGGGCCAGGGCTGGCTCAAGCCCGCCGCGCTCATGCACCAGCTCGGCCGCGAAATCATCCGGGCGGCCGGGCTCGGGGGAAAGGACCTCGCGAACCTGCTCGGCAACACGGAACGCATCGCCGAACGCTGCCGCCTCGATCCCAGGGCGGACGCCGGATGGGGCAAGCCCGTAGTCCCGGAGGCCTCCGTCATCGGGATCGAGGGCGAGCCGCAGCAGGAGCTCGCCGAGCGCTGCCGTGCAGGCATCGCGAGGCGCTTCCCTGGCCTCTCGGGCGAGGCCGAGGAGCGAGTGCGGCGCCGCCTCGACCACGAGCTGCAGATCGTCGGCAACCTCGGCTTCGCGTCCTACTTCCTCACGGTCGCGGAGGTGGCTGAGATGATCCGCGGAATGGGAGTGCGTTCGGCAGCACGGGGATCGGGAGCCTCGAGCCTCGTCAACTACCTGCTCGGCATCAGCCATGTCGATCCCCTCCGCCACGACCTCATCTTCGAGCGTTTCCTCTCCCGCGATCGCTCAACGCTTCCGGATATCGACATCGACGTCGAAAGCGCCGAACGGCACCATGTCTACCGCCGGATCTTCGAGCGGTTCGGGGCGCAGCGCGTGACGCTCATGAGCATGCAGAACGGCTACCGCGCGCGCGGCGCCGTGCGGGACGCCGGCCTTGCGCTCGGCCTCGACGAGGAGGAAGTCGGTGACATCGCAAAGCAGCTGTGGCGCTTCTCTGCGAGCCACTTCCGGGAGGCCCTTGCGGAGAAGCCCGAGCTCCGGGACTTCTCGGCGCGAGTTGGGAAGGATCAGCAGCTCGAACTGCTCGTGGACCTCACGGAGCGCCTCGACCGGCTTCCCCGCCACATTTCGATGCACCCGTGCGGCGTGATCCTCGGCGATGCCCATCTGCTCGACCGGACGCCGGTCCAGCCCAGCGGGATGGGCCTCCCGATGAGCCAGTTCGACAAGCACGACATGGACCCGATGGGCATGCTCAAGCTCGACGTCCTCGGCGTCCGGATGCAGAGCTCGATGGCCTTCGCCGTCAAAGAGGTGGCCCGCATGGAGGGGACCGTGATCGACCTCGATTCCGTCCCGCTCGACGACGAGCCGACCTACGAGCTCATCCGCTCAACCCACACGCTGGGCTGCTTCCAGATCGAGTCTCCGGGCCAACGGGAGCTCGTCGGCAAGATGGCCCCCCGGGAATTCAACGACCTCATCATCGACATCTCCCTGTTCCGGCCGGGACCGATGAAGTCGGACATGGTGCGGCCCTTCCTCGAGCACCGCCACGGCTTCGCTCCTGAGCGGTACCCCCATCCGGACATGAAGCCGTTCCTCGCCGAGACCCACGGCGTCACGGTGTTCCACGAGCAGGTGCTGCGGACGTTCGATCTGTTCACCGGCTGCGGCCTGGCCCGTGCCGACGAACTCCGCCGGAAACTCGGGAAGCCGGCGGACGAGCCGGAGGTCGAGGCGTTCTTCCGGGCCCACGCGAGGTCGAAGGGATATGCTCCCGACACCGTCGACGCCGTGTGGGACACGCTCAAGGCCTTCGGCAGCTTCGGATTCTGCAAGGCGCACGGCGCGGCCTTCGCCGTCCCGACGTATCAGTCGGCGTGGCTCAAGGCCCATCACCCGGAAGCGTTCCTCGCAGGGATCTTCGAGCACGATCCAGGAATGTACCCGAAACGGCTGCTCGTCGGGGAGGCCCGCAGGATGGGAATCCCCATCCTGCCCGTGGACATCAACGCGAGCCGCGACCAGTACCGCGTCGAACGCATCGAGTTGGGCCCTGACGCGGGCAAGCTCGGGATCCGGCTCACGCTCAAGGGCATCTACGGGCTGTCGGAGGCCGAGCTGCGCCGGATCGTCGCCGGCCAGCCCTACTCATCGATCGCGGACCTCCGGGACAGGGCGCGCCTCACCCGCGCGAGCCTCCGCCGGCTTGCCGAGCTCGGTGCCTTCGACTCGCTCCACCGAGCGGCGCAGTCGCGGGGGAGCAGGGCCGATCTCGTGGCACACCTCGCGCAGCTCGCGCCGCGGGCGTCCTCGAGGCATGCCGAGCCCATCGAGGGCCAGCTCTCCCTCGAGATCGGCGACGTCGAACTCGCGAACCTGCGGGCTGAGCTCCCCGAACCGGGACTCGACGAGAAGGTGCGGCGCGAGCTCGACCTCATGGCAGTCGACGCGAGTGCCCACCTCATGGACACCCACCGCCCGCTGCTCGAGAAGCTCGGGGTGACGACGGCGGACAGGCTCCTTGGGCTGCGAAACGGCACCGAGGTCCTCGTGGCCGGAGTGCGCGTCGCGACCCAGACGCCACCCATGCGCGGCGGGAAGCGAGTCGTCTTCATCAGCGTCGACGACGGGACGGGCTGCGTCGACTCGGTCTTCTTCACCGAGGCACAGGAGAAGGCAGGGCCGCTCCTGTTCGGCACGAGGCTCCTGCTCATCCGCGGCCGCACTCGCCGCACCGGGCCGCGAGGGATCAGCCTCGGGGCCGAGATGGCGTGGGACCTCGCCGAGCTCGAGGGGGCGCTCGACCTGGAGCATCCAGTGCTGCCCGAGCCGAAGAAGACGCCCGCTGCATGACGGAGCGACGGGCAGGCGGCTCTTCCGTTTCCGATAGTCTTGACGATGGCTGGCTGTGGTCCCCGTATGCCACAAGCTATGAAGCCCGAGATCAAGAGGAGACGCCCGTGTCAGAAGCCCAACAGATCACCATCCACGTCGACGGCGAGGAGCGGACCGTCACGGAGGGCACCACGGGAGCCGACCTCTTCGACGGGCGCCGCGAGATCGTCGTCGTCCGCGTCGATGGCGTCCTGAAGGACCTCGACCAGCCCATCCCGGACGGCGCCTCGGTGGAGGGTGTCGACATCGCGTCGGAGGACGGCCTCAACGTCCTGCGACACTCGACCGCCCACGTCATGGCCCAGGCCGTCCAGCAGCTCCGTCCCGACGCGAAGCTCGGCATCGGTCCCTACATCAAGGACGGGTTCTACTTCGACTTCGACGTCGACGAGCCGTTCACTCCCGAGGACCTCCGGACCCTTGAGAAGATGATGCTCAAGATCGTCAACCAGAACCAGCTCTTCCGCCGCCGCGTCGTGACGGAGGTGGAGGCGGGCGCGGCCATGGCCAACGAGCCGTACAAGCTCATCATCCTCGGGGCCAAGGACCATCAGTCCGAAGGGGCCACGAAGGAGGGCGCGAACGTCGAGGTCGGCGCGGGCGAGATCACGATCTACGACAACATCGACCGGAAGACGGGCGACGTCGTGTGGTGCGATCTCTGCCGCGGCCCGCATCTTCCGAACACGAAGCTCATCTCGAACGCGTTCGCCCTCACCCGCTCCGCCGCTGCCTACTGGCTCGGCAGCGAGAAGAACGTCCAGCTCCAGCGCATCTACGGCACGGCATGGCCCACGAAGGAAGCGCTCAAGGAATACCAGGACCGCATCGCCGAGGCCGAGCGGCGTGACCACCGGAAGCTCGGCGCCGAGCTCGACCTGTTCTCATTCCCCGACGAGCTCGGGTCCGGCCTGCCGGTCTTCCATCCCAAGGGCGGCATCATCAAGCGCGAGATGGAGGACTACGTCCGCCGTCGGCACATCGAGGAGGGCTTCCAGTACGTCGGGACCCCGCACATCTCGAAGGACGGGCTGTTCCACACCTCCGGACACCTCCCGTACTACGCGGACACGATGTTCCCGCCGCTCCACGTCGACGAGGAGCGGGACGAGGAAGGCAACATCGTCAAGCCCGGGCAGGACTATCGGCTCAAGGCGATGAACTGCCCCATGCACAACCTCATCTACCGCTCGCGGGGCCGCTCGTACCGGGAGCTGCCGATGCGGCTGTTCGAGTTCGGCCACGTGTACCGCTACGAGAAGTCTGGCGTGGTCCACGGCCTCACGCGTGTTCGGGGCTTCGCCCAGGACGATTCCCACTCCTACGTGACGAAGGAGCAGGCTCCAGACGAGGTCAAGCACCTCCTGGACTTCATCCTTTCCCTCCTGCGCGACTTCGGGCTCAACGACTTCTACCTCGAGCTTTCGACGCGTGACCCGGAATCGGACAAGTTCATCGGCACCGACGAGCAGTGGGAAGAGGCCACGGCCGTCCTCGAGCGAGTGGCGCGCGAGACCGGCCTCGAGCTCGTCCCGGATCCCGGCGGGGCGGCCTACTACGGGCCGAAGATCTCCGTTCAGGCCCGGGACGCGATCGGACGCACGTGGCAGATGTCCACGGTGCAGTACGACTTCAACCAGCCCGCACGGTTCGGACTCGAGTATCAGGCTGCCGATGGCACACGCCAGGAGCCGGTCATGATCCATGCGGCGAAGTTCGGCTCGATCGAGCGCTTCCTCGGCGTCCTGACCGAGCACTACGCCGGGGCCTTCCCTGCGTGGCTCGCGCCGGTTCAAGTGGTTGCCATCCCGGTCGCCGAGGCCTTCAACGACTACCTGTACGACGTCGTCGCGCGCCTCAAGAAGGAGGGGATCCGCGCCGAGGTGGACGCTTCGAGCGACAGGTTCCCGAAGAAGATCCGGACGGCGAGCAAGGACAAGGTCCCGTTCGTGCTCATCGCGGGCGGTGAGGACGCCGAGGCGGGCGCCGTCTCCTTCCGCTTCCGGGACGGAAGCCAAGACAACGGGGTGCCCGTCGACGAGGCGGTCAAGCGGATCGTCGAGGCCGTGCGCACGAGGGCGCTCTGACATGGCGGAGCCCACAGGCGCTCAGGATCAGCGCGCCGAAGCTGAGGCGGACGGCGACGTGACAGATTCGTTCGAACTGCCCGGAACCCCGGACGCCTTCGGGCGCCTGTGGACTCCCCACCGCATGGCATACATCAAGGGCGGCCAGGGCCAGTACAAGGACAAGGAGTGCCCCTTCTGCGCGGCTCCTGGGCGCAGCGATGAGGAGTCGCTCATTGTGCACCGCGGGCGGACGTGCTTCGCGATCCTCAACCTGTACCCATACAACCCCGGGCACCTTCTCGTCTGCCCGTACCGCCACGTCGCGGACTACACGGACATCTCTCCCGAAGAGACCGAGGAGATGGCTTCGATGACGCAAACGGCCATGCGCGTCATCCGGAAGGTCGCGCGTCCCCAAGGCTTCAACCTTGGCATCAACCAAGGCGACGCCGGCGGAGCCGGGATCGCCGCTCACCTGCACCAGCACATCGTGCCGCGCTGGGGCGGCGACGGAAACTTCCTGCCGATCATCGCCCAGACCAAGCAGATCACCCAGACTCTCGACGAGACGCGGGGCCTCCTCGCGGAGGCTTGGCCAGAGGACCGTGGGTCGGTGAACGGCTCGGCGGCGAACGGGGCCGACGCGGTTGCAGGCTCAGCCGCCGCCGCAGACGGGAAGGCTGCGGGTGCTCAATAGACACGCCCGGGCCCTGTTCACGCGAATCTTCACCCCGCTGGCCCACGCCCTGCTCCGCGCCGGCATCTCGCCCGACGTCGTGACGTTCGTCGGCACGGCAGGCGTCAGCGCGTCGGCGCTCATCCTCTTTCCGCTCGGCCAGCTCTTCTGGGGCGTCGTCGCAATCACGCTGTTCGTGTTCTCGGACGTCCTCGACGGCGTCATGGCCCGCCTCACCGATCGCAAAGGCCGCTGGGGGGGCTTCCTCGACTCGACGCTCGACCGGGTCCAGGACGACGCGATCTTCCTTGGCCTCGGCCTCTGGTTCTACGGCGGCGGGCACGACGCCGGGATTGGCTCCCTCGCCGTCGTCTGCATCCTGCTCGGCAACCTCGTCTCCTATGCCCGGGCCAAGGCGGAATCCCTGGGGTACGAGGCGAACGTCGGGATCGCGGAACGGGCCGAGCGGCTGGTGTCCGTGCTCGTTGTCGCGGGCCTGTGCGGTTTGGGCCTGCCCACGCCGTTCCTGTTCTGGACGCTCGCGGTCCTGGCAGTTGCGAGCGGCGTGACGGTCGTCCAGCGCGTGATCGCTGTGCGCTCCCAGGCGCGGGCGGAATCCGGGTCGGCGTGACACCTCGACGCGCTGTGCAGTAGCCCATTCGAGCCGTCGCCGGTCTGTGGCCTCGCACCGATCACAAGCAGGCTCTCGCGGCGATAGACTGGGATCCACCCCAAGGATTTCCCCGTCATGACGGCCGGATCCCTCCGGCCGTCCGCCAGTCAGCCAAAAGAAAGACGAGCACGTGTCTACTGAAGCAAACTCCTCGGCTCCGACCACCGGCAGCGATCGCGTCAAGCGCGGGATGGCGGAGATGCTCAAGGGCGGCGTCATCATGGACGTCGTCAACGTCGAGCAGGCGAAGATCGCCGAGGACGCCGGCGCCGTGGCCGTGATGGCCCTCGAGCGTGTCCCGGCCGACATCCGCGCCCAGGGCGGGGTGTCCCGCATGTCGGACCCCGACATGATCGACTCGATCATCAGCGCGGTCTCGATCCCCGTCATGGCCAAGGCGCGCATCGGCCACTTCGTCGAGGCCCAGGTGCTGCAGTCCCTCGGCGTGGACTACATCGACGAGTCCGAGGTCCTGACCCCGGCCGACTACGAGAACCACATCGACAAGTGGCAGTTCACCGTCCCGTTCGTGTGCGGTGCGACAAACCTCGGCGAGGCGCTGCGCCGGATCAACGAGGGCGCGGCGATGATCCGCTCCAAGGGCGAGGCCGGCACGGGCGATGTCTCCAACGCCACGACCCACATGCGCAAGATCCGCGCGGAGATCAAGCGGCTGACCACGATGGCCGAGGACGAGCTGTACGTCGCGGCCAAGGAGCTCCAGGCCCCCTACGCGCTCGTGCGCGAGATCGCCGAGACCGGCAAGCTCCCGGTTGTGCTGTTCACCGCGGGCGGGATCGCGACCCCGGCCGACGCGGCCATGATGATGCAGCTCGGCGCGGACGGCGTCTTCGTCGGCTCGGGCATCTTCAAGTCTGGCAACCCCGCCCAGCGCGCGGCCGCCGTCGTGAAGGCCACGACCTTCTTCGACGACCCGGACATGATCGCCAAGGTCTCCCGCGGCCTGGGCGAGGCCATGGTCGGGATCAACGTCGACGAGATCCCCCAGCCGCACCGCCTCGCCGAGCGCGGCTGGTAAGCCTGATAGACGAGCGTTTTCGGCCCGCGCCGCTGTTGGTCCGGCGACGCGGGCCGAAATCCAGAACGGCCTTCTCTGCCGGCACAGCGAAGTCCAGCTCACGACGCCGCTCCGCACCCGACGAGCTCGGGTGCCGGGCGGCGTCGTCCGTTTCCGCGACCCGGAGAGGTGGGAGGCCCGGACGCTAGAATTCTTCCCCCCGATCCTTCCGGGGGTCGGAAGCGCGCGGCCCTGCGTCGGCGTCTACGACGTGGTCCTCCAAGCCGGCCAGCGAGGGGCCCGCGTAGCCGTACTCATCCAGGTCCTTGCCGTCGCTCAGAACCGTCTGGGCCGGAACGTCTGCATAGATGATCGGCCAATCGTGGGCCGCGGTATCGTCGCGCATCGCGTGCTGTCGGGCGTAGTCCTTCGAGAGGGTGATCCAGTCGCCCGTGTTGATCTGGCCGAGGCCGGGCGGCACGGCGCGGTAGACCCGCACGAGGCCGTGGGAGACATCGCGGACGCGGCGCAGCTGCTCCATCGTCTCGGCGTCGCACTCACCGAAGCCGTGCTCTTCCGGGTGGTCGTAGACATCCTCACCGAGGAACGCCGCCAGTTCGGTGATCGGCAAGCCCTGCCCGCTGGCCCAAGGGGCTTGATGCGGGGTGGTGTAGTCCATTCCCCAACGGTACCCCGGGGGCCCGATCGCGGCGTCTGCTCAGGCGAGGCCCCGACGGGTCAGGAGCGGGGCGACGTCGGCGTCGCGGCCCCGGAAGGCGCGGAATGAGGCGAGCGGATCCCGCGAGAACCCTCGGGAGAGGAGCTCGCGGCGGAAGGTGTCGCCGTTGGCGCGGTTCAGGCCGCCGTTCTCCTTGAACCACTCCACTGTGTCCGCGTCGAGAACCTCGCTCCAGATGTAGGACCAGTAGCCGGCTGCATACCAGCCGCCGGCGAAGATGTGCTGGAAATAGCCGGTGCGGTAGCGGGGCGGAATCAGCGGGACAGCGACCCCGGCACCCTCGAGGGCGCGGGCCTCGTATTCCAGGACGTCGCCGGGGTCCTCACCCGCGGCGAGCCCGTGCCATGCGAGGTCCAGCAGGGCGGCTCCCAGGTATTCGGTCGTCGAATATCCTTCGCCCCACAGCTGCGCGGCGTCGAGGGCCTCCACTTGGGTGGCCGGCAGCGGCTCGCCGGTCTGGTAGTGGCGCGCATAGTTCGCGAGCACCTCCGGCCAGAGCAGCCACATCTCGTTGACCTGGGAGGGGTACTCCACGAAGTCGCGCGGAACGTTGGTGCCCGAGAACTTGGGGTATTCGACGTCGGAGAGCAGAGCGTGGAGCGCGTGTCCGAACTCGTGGAACATCGTGCGGGCCTCGTCGAGGGTGAGGAGCGCGGGTTCACCGGGAGCCGGCTTCGCGATGTTCAGGTTGTTGATGACGACCGGCCGCTCGCCGGTGAGCCGCGCCTGTTCGACGAGGGCATTCATCCATGCCCCGCCGCGCTTCGTGGGTCGGGCGAAGTAGTCGCCGAGGAAGAGCCCGAGGCCCGAGCCGTCGGCCTCGAAGACCTCCCACACGCGGACGTCCTCGTGGTAGCCCACGAGATCGGGGCGCTCCTCGAAGCGGAGGCCGTACAGCTGGCCCGCTGCGAAGAAGACGCCGTCCCGCAGCAGCCGGTCGAGCTCGAAGTAGGGCCGGAGCGCCTGTTCGTCCACGGCATACCGCTCGCGGCGGACCTTGGCCGAGTAGAAGGCCCAGTCCCACGGCTCGAGGTCGTGCCCCGCGGTCTCGGCAAGGATCTGAGCCTCCGCGGCCGCGTTGCGGACTGCGGGCGGTGCGAGCTGGGCGAGCATGGTCTGCACTGCTTCGCGCGAGGGAGCCGTCTGGTCGTCCACCGCAAGGTCGGCGAAGGTGGCATAGCCGAGGAGCTCGGCCTTCTCCGCTCGGAGACGGACCATGTCGCGGACCAAGCCGAGGACGTCGGTGTCCCCTCCAGAGCTTCCGCGCGCGACCGAGGCCTCGAAGATCCGACGGCGGAGCCCACGGTTCTCGAGGACGGCGAGGACGGGCTGGCCCGTCGGCTGGATGAACGTGATGAGCCAGCCGGAGTCGTGCCCTGCGGCCCGCGCGGCCTGCTCCGCGCTCGCGCGGTCGTCGGCGGGCATTCCCGCGAGCTCGCTCTCGTCGTGGACGAGGACGGCGGCCTCGTTGATGCCCCGCGAGACGCGCTGGCCGTACTCCGTGCCGAGCCGGGTCAGCTCTGCGTTGAGCTCGCGGAGCCGCGCCTGTCCCGCGTCGTCGAGGTCCGCACCGGCTCGCCGGAAGTCGTTGAGCCATTCGTCGACGAGGCGGGCCGACTCTGGGTCGAGACCGGATGTGTCGATGGCAGCGAAGCGGTCGCGCAGGGCTCGGTTGAGGAGGATCGCGTCGTCGTGCGCGCTCAGCTTGGGCATGATGTCGGTTTCAAGGGTCCGGATCGAGTCCGTTCCGTGGGACGAGACCAGGGTGGTGAAGGACGTGACGGCCCGGAGGAGCGTCTTGCCCGAGCGCTCGAGCGCCGCAGCGGTGTTCTCGAAGGTGGGACGCTCAAGACTCGCGGTGATCTCATCGATCTGGGCGAGCTGTTCCGCGATCCCCGCGTCGACCGCTTCGGCATAGTGCGCGTCGCTGATCTCGGCAAACGGAGGGAGACCGTACGGGAGTGCGCTGGGAACGAGGAGCGGGTTGGTCATGAAAGGAGCCTTTCACGCAGTGCGGCCCCGGGCAAGGACCCGGGGCCGCACTGGTGCTGATCGGTCAGTCTTGGGCGAAGACGAGGGACATCGGGGTTGCCTGCGACCCCTGGCCCTGCGGGTTGTCCTTGAACATCCCGGCAATCGTTTCTTTCGGCAGCTCAGTGTCGTGGCCCATGACCACGACGCCGAGGTCGTTTGCATCCATGATGGCGGTCCCGCCGAACGAGCCGACGACGTCGGCGGGGAGCGCAGCACGGATCGCTGAGCTGAGGGAGCGGGCGACGCCGTCGGGATCCTTGGGCGCGAGCTTCACCGAGTTGCTCGCCGCACCGAGGCTATAGGGCGTGGCCCCGTCGA
This sequence comes from Sinomonas sp., assembly GCF_036848755.1. Lineage (NCBI taxonomy): Bacteria > Bacillati > Actinomycetota > Actinomycetes > Micrococcales > Micrococcaceae > Sinomonas > Sinomonas sp. The sequence goes on from NZ_DAIUJO010000002.1 coordinate 20,278, forward strand.
TCGCGTTGATGTTGTGGCCGACGACGTCGTAGAACACGCCGCTCTTGCCCTGGACCTTCCCGACGACGGACGCGGCCGCCGCCTTGGCAATGAGCGGCAGGCCCACCTCGTTGATCGCGATCTGCATCGACCAAGGGCTCCCGAGGCCGATTCCCGCGGGAGTGCGGGTGACGAAGCGGCTCAGCACCCGGGCAGCGGGGGAGACCTCGATCTCCCAGACCGGGAACGAGCGGCCCTGCGTGATGGCGACGATCTTCTCGCTCACGAGCAGATACCAGGGATGCCCCTCGACCGCCTTGCGCGCGTCCTCCGGTGCTTCGGGCAGGCCCGAGAAGAACCGCTCGACATAGCCGCTCACCGCCGGTGCGAGGTCTGTCGTGCGGGCGAAGACCTCCGTCTGGAGTGGATAGCGGCGGAACGTGCGGCCGGCCGAGACAATGTCCAGATCCTTGCCCGGGTTGGCCTCGTAGTCGCTCTTGCCCGCCTTGACGTCAGCGGGCGCCTCGTCCTTGTCGATGAACTCGCGGAACCAGAGCTCGACGTTGAGGAGCCGCCAGAAGATCATCGTGTCGGCGTCGTTCTTGCCGTTGAGATACTCCTCGAACGCCGTGAGGACCTGCTCCCGGTCCCAGTACGGACGGTTGTAGAAGGAGTTCGACATGAAGATCTTGTAGATCCGCTCCTTCATGAGCTTGAACCACTCGGCCTCGGGCGTCGTGAAGCCGATCTTGTTGCGCCGATTGCTGATCTTCTCCGGCAGGAGGCCTCGCGTGGCATCCCGAAGGACGCGCTTGTTCCAGCCCTCCTTGATGATCGCCTCGTCCGAGAGGCTGAAGAGGTACTTCACGACCTCCTTGTCGAGGAACGGCACGCGGCCCTCGAGCGAGAAGCGCATCGTGTTCTTGTCCTCGTAGCGCAGCAGCGACGGCAGCGACTTCTCGAACAGATCGTCGAGGAGACGCAGCTTCAGGTTTGCGGGGATGTTGCCGAAGGATTCGCCGGCGAACTTCTGGGCCCAGTCCCGCTTGAGGAGGGTGCCCATGGCGACTGTCTTCTTGCCGCTCGCCATGCCCTTGAGCCGGAAGCGGCCCAGGCGGTAGAAGATGTCGAGGCTCGACGACGACTCCTTGGCGAGCGTCGCGAAGTCGCCGTCGTCCTTGAGCTGGCGAAGGTAGGCGAAGTAGTAGGGGATGTAGCCCGCCATCATCTCGTCGGCGCCCTGACCGTCGAGGAGGACTGTCACGTGCTTGCTGGCCTCCTTCATGACGCAGTACTGCGCGTAGGGGCCGGAGGAGATGATGGGCTCCTCCATCGTCCGGACGAAGTCGACGAGGTCCGCATCGAAGCTCTCCGGGGTGGGCTTGATCTTGTGCGCCTCGATGCCGCCGCGGCACACGGCGATGGCCGCATCCGCGTAGGCCTCTTCGTCGTTGATGGCGTTCGGGAACACGGCGCTGAACGTGTTCTGCTTCGGACCGACGGCCTCGAGGCCCTCGGCGTTCTCCTGCATGAGCCTATTGATGGTGACCACGACGGCTGACGAGTCGAGGCCCCCCGACAGGGCGCTCCCCACGGGCACCTCGGAGTTGAGCCGGATCCGGATCGCCTCGGTGAAGCGCCGCCGGTACTCGTCGACGACGTCGGGCGTGTAGGGCGCCTTGACCTGCGCGAGCTCCTCGAGCTCCTCGCGGAGTCGGGTGTAGCTCGAGATGCGGAAGCGGCCGGTCGCGAGCTCGATCGTCATCATCTCGCCCGGCAGCAGCTTCTGCACGCCGTCGAAGAAGGTCTCGGCGGTGTCGTCGTGGATCCGGAAGCGGAGGTAGCGGTACAGGATGCGCTCGTTCGGCCGCGCCTCGATCTTGCCCGTCGCCAGGATGGGCTTGATCTCGGAGGCGAAAAGCAGCTGAGGTTCACGCTCGGTGCCGGCATTGGCCCAATAGAGCGGCTTGATGCCGAAGTGATCGCGGGCGAGGACAAGCCTGCCCAGGCGGCGGTCGAGGATTGCGAGCCCGAACATGCCGTTGAATCGGTCGAACGCCTCGGTGCCCCACTCTTCGTAGGCCTGGAGGACCACTTCCGTGTCCGAGACCGTCAGGAACGTCCGGCCGAGGGCCTCGAGCTCGGCGCGCAGCTCGCGGTAGTTGTAGACCTCGCCGTTGTAGACCAGCACTGTCTCGCCGTCGGCGCTGATCATGGGCTCCTGGCCGTGCTCGCGGTCCACGATCGCGAGGCGACGGTGCGCGAGGCCGACCCCGCCGTGGGCCGCCGAATCAGCGAGCGGGTCGTCCATGAAGTAGCCCTCGCCGTCCGGGCCGCGGTGCTGGATGCAGCTGTTCATAGCGTCGAGCAGAGCCTGATCCTGACCGAACCCGTAGTAGCCGGCGATACCGCACATCGTGCAAACCTCAATCTGTTGTCGTCACACGGTCCGCCGTCCATGCTACCGGCGCGGCCCTCTCAGGCCGGGGCCGGACGGCCGCTGCCGTGCCTCGTGGCGCCCGGCGACTAGACTGGACGGGTGAATCCGCTCTCCGACTCCGTCCCTCCCGTACCGGACGACGCCGCCCAGGCAGAGCTGCGTGTCGGCGTCCTCGCGCTGCAGGGTGACGTCCGCGAGCATGTCGCTGCGCTCGAGTCCTTGGGGGCGCGGGCAGTCAAGGTGCGCCGGCCCGAAGAGCTCGAAACCGTCGACGGGCTCGTGGTCCCCGGAGGGGAGTCGACCACGATCGACAAGCTCGCGCGTGCGTTCGGCATCGCGGAGCCGCTCCGGCAGAAGATCCGGGAAGGATTCCCCGTCTTCGGCTCGTGTGCAGGGATGATCCTGCTCGCGGATGAGATCGCCGACCCGGCCGAGGACCTCACCGGCGCCCCCCAGCAGACGTTCGGCGGCCTCGACATCACCGTTCGGCGCAATGCCTTCGGGCGCCAGCGGGAGTCCTTCGAAACCGACCTCGACTTCAAGGACATCGATCAGGGGGGAGGCCCGGTACACGCGGTCTTCATCCGCGGTCCGTGGGTCGAAAGGGTGGGTCCCTCCGTTGAGGTGCTCGCTGAAGTCGATCCCCGGCACGCCTCCCACACGGCGACGCTGGGCGGCCGGTCTAGAATTGTCGCAGTCCGTTCAGGAAGCCTGCTCGCAACCTCGTTCCACCCCGAGGTCACGGGCGAGCGGCGGGTCCATGAACTTTTCATCCGCATGATCAAGGGAGAAGCGTAGGCATGTCCGGCCACTCCAAATGGGCGACCACCAAGCACAAGAAGGCCGTCATCGACGCCAAGCGTGCGAAGGCGTTCGCGAAGTACATCAAGACCATCGAGGTCGCGGCGCGGCTCGGCGGTCCTGACCTCTCCGGAAACCCGGCCCTCGACCTCGCTGTCTCGAAGGCGAAGAAGAACTCCGTCCCGAACGACAACATCGACCGCGCCATCAAGCGCGGTGCGGGGTTGACCGGCGAGGCGATCGAGTACACGGAGATCATGTACGAGGCCCGCGGCCCCCAGGGCTCGGCGCTGCTCATCGAGTGCCTCACGGAGAACCGGAACCGCGCCGCCGCGGACGTGCGCCTCGCCGTGACCCGCAACGGCGGCACGATGGCCGATCAGGGCTCGGTCAGCTACCTCTTCAACCGCAAGGGCGTCGTGAGCCTTCAGAAGAACGGGCTCTCAGAGGACGACGTGCTCATGGCCGTCCTCGACGCGGGCGCCGAGGAGGTCAAGGACGCAGGGGAGAACTGGGTCGTGTACTCGGAGCCCAACGACCTTCAGGCCCTCCGGGACGCGCTCAACTCCGCCGGAATCGAGTACGACACCGACGAGGCAGAGTTCGTTCCCTCCATGGAAGTTGAGCTCGACGCTGACGGTGCACGCAAGTTCGTTCGGCTCGTCGATGCGCTCGAGGATCTGGACGACGTCCAGAATGTCTACACCAACGCGGACATGAGCGAGGAGGTCATGGCGGCCCTCGAGGCCGACTGACCCCGCCGTGGCATCGACTTCCGGGGCCGAGCCCCCTCAACTCCGCGTCCTCGGCGTCGACCCGGGTCTTACTCGCTGCGGCTTCGGTGTGGTGGACGTCGCGCGGGATCGCCGTGCGACGCTCGTGGGCGTCGGCGTCGTCGGGACCAGCGCGGAGGAGCCGCTCGATGCTCGGCTCCTCGTCATCGCGCGGTCGATTGACGAGTGGCTCGATCGCTACGAACCCGAGGTGGTCGCCGTCGAGCGCGTCTTCTCGCAGCTCAACGTGAGCACCGTCATGGGCGTGGCCCAGGCATCGGGGATTGTCATTGCGGCAGCCGCGCGCAGGGGCATCCCCGTCGCGCTGCACACGCCCTCGGAGGTGAAGGCCGCCGTCACGGGGAGCGGCCGCGCAGACAAGGCAGCCGTCACGCGCATGGTGACCAAGATCCTCCGCCTGGAGGCCTCGCCACGCCCCGCAGATGCCGCGGATGCCCTCGCCCTCGCGCTCGCCCACGCGTGGCGTGGCGCGGCCCCCGGCTCACCTTCCGCGGTGGGTCGCACGACGGCGATGACGGC
>NZ_DAIUJO010000002.1:24910-72865 GCF_036848755.1 Sinomonas sp.
AGAGGCGGAGTCGAAGGCGCGCCGCAGGCCTTGACGCCTTCTGTCCCTTACCCCCTGTAACTTGTTCGTAGATATGTTCGGACGGCAGAAGGAGTCCCCCCGTGATCAGCTTCCTCCGCGGGACGGTGGCGCATGTCGGGCTCTCTTCGGCAGTGATCGACGTCGGAGGCGTCGGCATGGCGTTCGCAGCGACGCCCCAGACGCTTTCTTCCCTGCGGGTGGGGGAGACAGGGACGGTCCACACACTGTTGGTCGTGCGGGAGGACTCGCTCACGCTGTACGGCTTTGCTTCCCCCGAGGAGCGAGAGGTGTTCGAGGTGCTCCTCGGCGTTGCGGGCGTCGGGCCACGCCTCGCCCTTGCAGTCCTCGCGGTCCACAGCCCGGAGGCGGTGCGCGTCGCGGCCCACTCCGAGGATGCGAAGGCGTTCACGAAGGTTCCGGGGATCGGTCCCAAAGTCGGCGCCCGCCTCGTCCTCGAACTCAAGGGCAAGCTGGTGCCGCTCGGGACGCCCGGCGAGCACGCGCCGTCGTCCAGCGGGTCCGGGGCGGGGGCGTGGAAGCCCCAGGTGCTCGAGGCAATGACGTCGCTTGGATGGTCCGAGAAGGATGCCTCGTCCAGCATCGAGCGGGCGCTCGAGGATGAGCCAGGCCTCGCTGAAGCAGGAAGCGTGCCGGAGATCCTGCGGGCCACCCTCCGTTGGCTGGGCCAAGGTGCGCGAACGCCGGCGAAGTCGGGTTCCCGTGGCTGAGCCGTCCCTCGTCTCGGGCGGCGAAGAGCCGGAGGAGCGCGCCATCGAGGCGGCTCTCCGGCCAAAGCACCTCGACGACTTCGTCGGGCAGCAGCGCGTGAGGCGGCAGCTCTCGCTCGTGCTCGAGGCCTCACGGCTGCGGGGGCGGAGCGCCGACCATGTTCTGCTGTCCGGACCTCCGGGTCTTGGCAAGACGACACTCGCGATGATCATTGCCGCGGAGATGAACGCGCCGCTGCGCATCTCGTCGGGTCCGGCCATCCAGCACGCGGGGGATCTCGCGGCCATCCTGTCCTCTCTGTCCGAGGGCGAAGTCCTCTTCCTCGACGAGATCCACCGCATGTCCCGGCCGGCGGAGGAGATGCTCTACATGGCGATGGAGGACTTCCGGGTCGACATCGTCGTGGGGAAGGGCGCCGGGGCCACGGCCATCCCGCTGGACCTTCCGCCGTTCACCCTGGTCGGCGCAACGACCCGCGCGGGCCTGCTTCCGGGCCCGCTCCGGGACCGGTTCGGCTTCACGGGCCACCTCGAGTTCTACTCGGTCGAGGAGCTCGAACTCGTGCTGCGCCGCTCCGCGGGCCTGCTCGATCTGCGGGTCACTTCCGCGGGGTTCACCGAGGTGGCGGGCCGGTCGCGCGGGACCCCCCGCATCGCCAACCGCCTCCTGCGCCGAGTCAGGGACTGGGCGCTCGTGCACCGCATCGAACAGATCGACGCGCGGGCCGCCGCCGCGGCCCTCGACATGTACGAAGTGGACGCGAAGGGCCTCGATCGGCTCGACCGCGGCGTGCTGTCTGCGCTCGTGACCAAATTCGGGGGCGGGCCGGTGGGCCTCTCGACGCTCGCAATCGCAGTCGGCGAAGAGCCCGAGACCGTTGAGACCGTGGCGGAGCCGTATCTCGTTCGCGAGGGCCTCATGGGGCGGACTCCTCGCGGGCGAATAGCGACTCCCGCCGCCTATGCGCATCTCGGGTTGCCCCTGCCTCCCGACGCGCCGTTCGCCTACAGCGCAACGCTCTTCGGCCCCGGCGCCGTCGGCGGCAGCGAGGGGGACGAGGCGAACGACGGCGGAGCCCTCGCCGACTGGAGCTGACGGCAGGCGTGCCGACGGGAACTCTTGATGGCGGTTGCCCGTAGACTGAGGTAAGACATCCTGCACGGCGGGACGTCATGCCGTGCCCGGAAACAGCCGGGTCCGACGCGCATTCCCAGGCAGCGCGTCCCAGCAACAGATTGGACTCAGCCATGGACTTGATGACCATCCTCCTGCTTGTCATCTTCGCGTTCTTCATCTTCACGATGTTCCGGCGCAACAAGAAGGCACAGGCACAGCAGGCCGAGATGCGCACGAAGTTCGTCCCCGGCGTAGAGGTCATGACGAACTTCGGTCTCTTCGGCCGCATCCTCTCGGTCGACGAGGCCGAGAACAAGGTCGTCCTCGAGCTCTCGCCCGGTACGACTGCGACGGTTCACCGTCAGGCCGTCTCGAAGATTGTCGAGCCGCCGGTCCCCGCCGAGGAGAACGCGACGGACGCGGGGCTTGGCGCCTCAGGTGCTGAGGGCTCTGCCATGGATCCTCGCTTCGACCCGCGGCCCGAGATCCAGCGGCCGGAGGCCCAGCGCCCCGAGGCCCAGCTTCACGAGACGCCTGAGCAGACCCTCCGGCGCCTCGAGGGCGAAGGCAAGTAGGCAGTTCGCCACACCCGCGCGCGGGCCGACCGCGCGCGGGTTCCGTTCCCACCAGGAGTTAGGAACCCATGGCTCGTTCCCGCAGCAAGCGGCCGGGACTCAGGACGCTCGTCTGGCTCGTCGTCCTGTTCGTCGCCCTTGTTTCCGTGCTCGGCGGCGGCGCCATCGCCGGGAAGACGTCGTGGGCGCCGAAGCTCGCGCTCGACCTCGAGGGCGGCACGCAGATGATCCTGTCCCCGAAGGTCACCGGCGGCGGCACGGTCAACCAGGACCAGCTCAATCAAGCTGTCCAGATCATCCGGCAGCGTGTCGACGGTTCCGGTGTGTCCGAGGCCCAGATCAGCACGGAATCCGGACGCAACGTGGTGGTGAACCTTCCCGGCATCCCCTCGGCCCAGACGCGCCAGCTCATCCAGGCCTCGGCGGACATGAACTTCCGGCCGGTCCTCACGGACGGCAACCCTGGCGCAGTGCCCCAGAACCAGCTCGTTCCGGACAACCAGCTGCCGAACCCGACTGCCGCGCCGACGAACGCAAGTGACCAGAATTGGATCACAGCCGCCCTGTACAAGCAGTACGAGGCGCTCGACTGCACCAAGCCCCAGCCCGAGACGACGCAGCGGTCCGATCCGTCGAAGCCCCTCGTCACGTGCCAGCCGGCTGCGAACGGCAATCCGGCGGTGAAGTACATCCTCGGCCCGGTCGAAATTCCGGGTTCCGACATCTCCGGTTCGACCTACGGCCTCGTACAGGGCCAGCAGGGCGCCGTGACGAACCAATGGGCCGTGAACATCCAGTTCAACGCCGACGGCACGAAGAAGTTCAAGGACGTCACGCAACGGCTCAACGGGTTCTACAACGCCGCGGGCAGCACGAGCGGGGCCGATCCGCGGGCTCAGTTCGCCATCGTGCTGGATGACAAGGTCCTTTCGGCGCCGCAGGCCCTCGCGGTCATCACCGACGGCAACCCGCAGATCACCGGCAACTTCACACAGCAGACGGCCCAGACGCTTTCCGACCAGTTGCGCTTCGGAGCGCTGCCGATCAGCTTCGACATCCAGAGCGAGCAGCAGATCTCGGCCACGCTCGGTACCCAGCAGCTCGAAATGGGTCTCTTGGCCGGCGTCATCGGACTGCTCCTCGTGGTGGTCTACTCCCTGTTCCAGTACCGCGCGCTGGGCTTCGTGACGATCGCCTCGCTCGTCGTCGCCGGGCTCCTCACGTACCTCGCCATTACGATCCTCGGCTGGACCGAGAACTACCGGCTTTCCCTGGCGGGCGTCGCCGGTCTGATCGTCGCAATCGGCCAGACAGCGGACTCGTTCATCGTCTACTTCGAACGGATCCGCGACGAACTCCGCGAGGGACGGGGCCTCGTTTCGGCCGTGGAGAACGGCTGGCGTCGTGCGAAGCGCACTGTTCTGGCGTCCAAGGCTGTGAACCTGCTCGCCGCCGTCGTGCTGTACTTCGTCGCGGTCGGCAACGTGCAGGGCTTCGCCTTCACCCTCGGGCTGACCGCGATCGCCGACCTCCTCGTGGTGTTCATGTTCACGCACCCGACGCTCCAGGTCATCGCGCGCACCAAGTTCTTCGGCGAGGGCCACCGGTTCTCCGGTCTCGATCCCGTCCAGCTCGGTGCCGTTCCGCTGTACCGCGGTGCGGGTCGTCTGAGGGAAGCCTCCGAGGCTGCCAAGTCCTCGCTCAAGCCGAAGAACGCGGCCGCTGCCCGCGAGGCCGGGCGTCGCATGACCATCGCCGAGCGTCGGGCAGCCGAGGCGGAGGCCAAGGGCGAGACGCAGTCGGATCTCGCCGCGGCCGGCAAGAGCAGCCAGCGCACCGAGCGCTCCCAGGAGGAGAACTGATGTCGACGACCGTCCTCGCCCGCTTCGGGAACGACCTCTACTCCGGGAAGCGGTCATACGACTTCGTCGGGAAGAAGAAGCTCTGGTTCATCATCGCGGGAATCGCGGTGCTCATCGCGATTGTCGTGCCGATCCTCCGCGGCGGGTTCAACCTCGGCATCGACTTCCGCGGCGGGTCCCAGTTCACGATCTCCGCGACGAAGACGAGCGACACGCTCCCGGGTGAAAACGCCGTCCACTCTGTGGTTCCGAGCAGCGCCCCGCAGGTCACGAACGTTGCCGGGAACACGATCCAGGTTCAGACCGATCAGCTCTCCGAGGCACAGACCCTGCAGCTCAGGGACAAACTCGCGGCGGCCTATGGCGTGAGCCAGAACAATGTGACGTCAACATTCATCGGTCCTACGTGGGGCGCCGACGTGACGAACCAAGCGCTCATCGGCTTCATCGTGTTCGTGGTCCTCGCGGCAGTCCTCATGGCGCTGTACTTCCGCACGTGGAAGATGTCCCTCTCCGCTCTCAGCGGCATGCTGGTCACCATCTTCATCACCGAGGGGGTCTACGCGATCAGCAACTTCGAGATCACGCCGTCGGCCATCATCGGCTTCCTGACCATCCTCAGCTACTCGCTGTACGACACCGTGGTGGTCTTCGACAAGATCCGCGAGAACACCGCGGACATCAAGACCTCATCGCGGCGCACGTTCGCCGAGGAGGTCAACCTCGCTGTCAACCAGACGCTCGTGCGCTCCATCAACACCATGATGGTGGCGGTCCTGCCCGTGGCCGCAATCCTCTTCATCGGCGCAGGCCTGCTCGGTGCGGGTACACTCCGTGACCTGTCCCTCGCGCTCTTCGTGGGCATCCTCGTCGGAACGGCTGCGACGCTCTTCATTGCAGCCCCGATGTATGCCGGACTGCGCGAACGCGAGACCGACCTCGTGAAGCAGGCGGAGAAGGTCGCCGCCCGGCGAGCGGCTGCTGCTGCGGCTCCCGCGGTCTAGGCACCATTCAGCACGACGACGGCCCGAGAAGGCCCGCATTGCGCGGAGAGCCGGCTCGGGTCGTCGCGTTCCACCCCTGTCGACGCAAAGCTGTGAATGGGTCGCGAAAGCTATTGGCGAACAGGCGCCCGACTAGGGAATGGGCGAGATTCTGCCCGATGTTGCGACAGGCATAGACTGAATTAATCCTCTTACCGTTCAGGAGGCTTGCGTGGAGGAGCGCCCGACGCCCGTTCCGGCCCGGTCCGGCGCCCCGCAGTCTGCGGGGTCGGCTGGCAGCGCCCAGCCGGAGCTCCCGCGCGCCCAAGGCCAGACGGCGCCCGCTGCCGGCTCGGCGACGTCGTCCGAACCGTCGACCACCACGTCTCCGGCATCAGCGCCCGCTTCCAACGTCGCGCCGTCCGGCCCCGTACCGTCCACTCCAGCCCCTTCCGACAAACCTTCGCCGTCCGCCCCTGCCTCCTCCGGCAACTCCGTGCTGACCAGTCCAGCGCTCCGCACGGCTGTCGCTCCGCCACGCCCGCCCGCCGATCCTCCCGTCGGTGGGAACAGCCTGCTCGAACGACCGCTCCTCGGACGCCGGGACCGCACCTTCTCACGGCTGGCCCGGCTTACCGGCCGCAGCGTCGCGGCCCACTCGCCCATCCTCGAGCCCCTGCTGCGCACCGTGCGCGCCAACAATCCGCGCGAGGACTTCGACCTGATCACTCGGGCCTACGAAGTGGCGGAGCGCAGTCACCAGGGCCAGAAGCGCAAGAGCGGCGACCCCTACATCACGCACCCGGTCGCTGTCGCGACCATCCTCGCCGAACTCGGGATGACAGGCACCACTCTTGCCGCCGCGCTCCTGCACGACACGGTGGAGGACACGTCCTACACCCTCGAGCAGCTCCGCAAGGACTTCGGTCCTGAGGTGGCGATGCTCGTCGACGGCGTGACCAAGCTCGACAAGGTGCAGTTCGGAGACGCTGCACAGGCGGAAACGGTCCGCAAGATGGTCGTGGCGATGGCGAAGGACATCAGGGTCCTCGTCATCAAGCTCGCGGACCGTCTCCACAATGCGCGCACATGGCGCTTCGTCTCGCCCGAATCCTCGGCCAAGAAGGCGCGCGAGACGCTCGAGATCTTCGCGCCGCTGGCCCACCGTCTCGGCATGAACACCATCAAGTGGGAGCTCGAGGACCTCTCGTTCGCAGCGCTCTACCCCAAGGTGTACGAGGAGATCGTGCGCATGGTGGGCGCCCGCACGCCCGAGCGCGAGAAGCAGCTCGCCGTGATCCGAGACCAGATCACGGAGGACCTTCGCGGGGCGAAGATCCGTGCAGAGGTCACGGGCCGGCCCAAGCACTACTACTCGATCTACCAGAAGATGATCGTCCGCCAAAAGGAATTCGACGACATCAACGACCTCATGGGTGTCCGCATCCTCGTGGACTCCGTGCGGGACTGCTATGCGGTGCTCGGCGCGATGCATGCGCGCTGGAACCCCCTTCCTGGGCGGTTCAAGGACTACATCGCGATGCCGAAGTTCAACATGTACCAGTCGCTGCACACGACGGTCATCGGTCCCAACGGTCGCCCCGTCGAGATCCAGATCCGGACGCACGAGATGCATCGGCGGGCTGAGTACGGTGTCGCTGCGCACTGGAAGTACAAGGACCAGCCGAACCGCAACTCGCACACGCCGAGCGGCAAGGCGGCCGAGATGGGCTGGCTTCGCTCCCTTGTCGACTGGCAGCAGGAGACGTCGGACCCGGGGGAGTTCCTCGACTCCCTGCGGTTCGAGATCAACGCCAAAGAAGTCTTCGTGTTCACGCCCAAGGGCGAGGTCATGGCCTTGCCCGCTGGTTCGACGCCGGTGGACTTCGCATATGCCATCCATACCGAGGTAGGCCACCGGACCATCGGGGCGCGCGTCAACGGCAAGCTCGTGCCGCTCAACAGCGAGCTCAATCACGGTGACGTCGTGGAGATCTTCACGTCGAAGGCCGAGGGGGCCGGCCCGAGCCAGGACTGGCAGAACTTCGTCAAGAGCGCCCGGGCCCGCAACAAGATCCGCCAGTGGTTCAGCAAGGAACGTCGCGAGGAAGCCATCGACAAGGGCAAGGAACTGCTCACGCGCGCTATGCGCAAGCAGAACCTCCCGCTCCAGCGGCTCCTGAGCCATGACACACTCTTGGCGGTCGCGCAGGAGTTCCGATACCAGGACATCGCGGGACTGTATGCGGGAATCGGCGATGGCCACGCCTCCGCGCAGTCCGTCGTCGAGAAGCTTGTCGACAGCCTCGGCGGGGCGGCTGGCACAGCCGAGGACATCGCAGAGACGATAGCGCCTACGACTTCGGCGCCGCCCAAGTATTCGGATTCCGGCATCATCGTCAAGGGCGTGGACGACGTCTGGGTGAAGCTCGCCCGATGTTGCACCCCTGTGCCGCCCGACCCGATCATGGGATTCGTGACGCGCGGCTCGGGCGTGTCGGTTCACCGGACGGACTGCACGAACGCGGCGGGGCTGCGCGCGCAGTCTGATCGGATCGTCGAAGTCGCGTGGGCGCCCACCCAGTCGAGCGTCTTCCTGGTCGAGATTCAAGTCGAGGCGCTCGATCGGAAGAGCCTCCTCTCGGACGTCACGCGCGTGCTCGCGGAGAACCACGTCAACATCCTCTCCGCGCACGTCCACACGTCGACCGACCGCCTCGCGCTCTCGCGCTTCGCGTTCGAGATGGGCGATCCCAAGTACCTCAACCACGTCCTGAGCGCGGTACGGCGCATCGACGGAGTGTTCGACGTCTACCGCACAACGGGCAACCGCCGTCGTACCTGAAACCGTCACCGGCCCGTCGAATCCGTCGTAGCGAGCCGAGCGAGGAGATCGCGCGCGCGTCGCTTGTGGGGCTGGCGCGGGAGGGTCTCAATCGCCCTTCCGACGAGCGGGGCAGTGAGGCCGAGGCCAGGCCTGCCAAGGAGCCGCCGCAGTGTCTGCATTGCGAGTGCGCCCTCGGAGTGAACCGCCACATCGACGGCAGTGCGGAGCGGACTCGTGACGAGAAGGGCACCGAACTCGAGGACGTCGTAGTCGCCCAGGACGACCTCGTGCAGGAGGGCCCCGTGTCCGCGGCCTGTCGACGAGAGCCGGCGCGGCGCGGGGACGAGCAGCACGGGCGCAGGCGGCGCCGGCGCACACCCGTAGATCCAGGCTGCCGACATCCGACCCACCACCGTGCGCCGCCGGAGGCGAGCATTGAGGATCGCGGCGAGGCTGGCCGCTCGCAGCTCGGGGGTCGGGGTGCTCGTGGCGGGAGCGTACGCGTCGTCGACAAGGCGCTGAAGCATCCCATCGTTGACCATCGCCTGAAGCTCCGAACTCGTGAAAGGACGGCCGGGGACGAGCACCTCAGGCAAGCGGCGAGCGGCCGAGGTCGCTGAAGCCTTGTGCGGCGATGGAGCAGGAGCATGGCGCATGCAAGCCATCATGCCCGTTGGCGGCCTCTCACACGTGCCGCCAGAGACCCCATGTGGATAACATGCAAAAAGCCCCGGGTCCTCACGACGTCTGTGAGAGGGCCCGGGGCTTTCGGGAGCCGATCAGCCGAGTTCGCTCGCCGAACGTCGAAGCGTCTCCAGCCACGACTCGCGGGCCTCAAGCGCCTCGCGAGCCTTCGCTGCCTCCCGCGCGTCGCCCGAGCTCTCAGCCTTCACGAGCTCCTCACGGAGACTCGCAATCGACGCTTCAAGCTGCGACAGGGCCGAATCCGTGCGGGCCTGGATCTCCGGGTCAGTCCGACGCCAGTTCTCGTTCTCAGCGTGCTGGATGGCCTCTTCAACCTTCCGGAGGCCGGCCTCCATACGCCCCATGTCGGCGCGCGGCACCTTCCCTGCGTCCTCCCAGCGGTCTCGGATCGACTGGAGGGCGCGCCTGGCAGCGCTCACGTCGGTGATCGGGAGCAACTGCTGGGCCTCGGCCAGGAGCGCCTCCTTGACGCTCAGATTGGCCGCGAACTCGCGGTCGATGGCCTCGTTGGCCGCCTGCCGCGCTTCGAAGAAGACGTTCTGTGCGGCGCGGAAGCGGGTCCACAGCGCGTCGTCCTCCTTGCGGTTGGCCCGCGGTGCAGCCTTCCACTCGTCCATGAGACGGCGGTACTCGCCTGCTGCGAAGCCCCAGTCCGTGGACGTCTGAAGCGCCTCGGCCTCGGCGATGAGCTGCTCCTTGGCGGCCTTCGCCGCAGCGTTCGCGCTGTCCAGCTGGGAGAAGTAGGCCCTGCGGTGCCGGTCGAACTGCGTGCGGGCGGCCCGGAACCGCTTCCAGAGCGCGTCCTCCGCGGCACGGCCGAGCCGGAGCCCAGACTTCTGCGACGTCTTCCACGCGTCGAACAACTCGTTCATGCGCGCGCCGCTCGTCTTCCACTGCGTCCGCTGCGGATCCTGCCCGGCGATCGTCTCTGCCTCCGCCACGATGGCCTCGCGGTTGGCCAGCTCCTCCGCCCGAGCCTTCTCGTGAGCCGCCTTCTGCTCGGCCTCTGCCTCCGTCACGGCGGCGTCGAGGGCGTCGAGGCGGGCTTCGGCGGCGCGGATGTCGCCGACCATCGCGCGCTCGCTCAGCTGCGCACGGAGATGCCCCGAGGCCTTGCGAACGTCACCCGCGGCGGCATGAGAGGAGACACGCTGCTCGAGGAGGACGATCTGAGCGATCACGTCCTCGAACTTGCGCGCGAAGTAGGAGAGCGCTTCATCCTCGGAGACTCCGGGATACTGGCCGACCGAATGTTCCTCGCCGTCGACCGTCAGAAAGACGTGGCCGTCTCCCTCGACCCGTCCCCATTTGCGGGCTTCAGTGAGATTGACCGCAGCAGGGGCCGCCGGAGCGGCGGCTGCGGGCGCTGGTGTTGGTGCGGGCACCGGCCCGGGCTTTGCCTTCGCAAAGGCCGCGGGGGAGGGGACGGAGGGAACGGGAGCAGCCTGGGGAGCTGCGGCGTCGTCGGGTTGCTGACTTTCGGTCACCGCTAGAAGTCTTTCGCTTGTGATGGACTGGAGTTACGGGCCTGGCCCGCGGCTTAGTTCAGTGTGAACGAGTCTATCGTGACTGGGGTCACCGGGGATCCGTCGTCAGCCGAGGCACCGCCGGGGGCGACTCCTGCCGCGGCAATCTTGGTGATGACATCCAGGCCGGAGGTCACGTGGCCCACGACGGTGTAGCCGCCCGCCGCGTCGTTCGGGAACGTCGAGTCCTTGTACGCGATGAAGAACTGCTGCCCATTGCCGTACGCGTTGTCCGAGGTGCGGGCGACGGCGATCGTCCCGGCGGGGTACTTCTGATCCGCCGGCGTGTTCTCGAGGGGGCCCCAGGTGTAGGTCGGATCCGACTTGCCCGTTGCGTCCTCGGCACCGCACTGCAGGATCGACGCCGTCGCGCTCGTCGTGAGCCGGTGGCACACGCGCCCCTTGAGCGTGCCCTTGTCCGCGAGGGACTTGAAGACGGCCGCCGCCTGGGGGGCCTTCGTGCCGTCGATCTCGACGCCGAGCGTCCCGGCGTTGAGCACGAGGCTGCCCGTGAACGTCTTTCCTGCCGCAGTGCTTGCCGCCGGGATGCCCGGCGCGTTGGTTGCTGCCGCCGACGGAGTGGTAGAGGCCGAGGGGGAGGCGCTGGCCGAGGCCGACGGCGAGGCGAGGCCTGCTTGCACGGCGGCGTACTCCTCGGCGGTCGGATTCGACGCGAACACGGTCCCCTGCAGAACGCCCGCTAGCGCGAGCGCTACGACCAACGCGCTCCCCGCGATGATGTTGTCGCGGCGACGACGAGCCTCGTGGCTGCTCCGGAGGGCCTGCTTGGCCTCCATGAGCTGCACGCGGCGGCGCGCCTCCTGTGCGCTGCGTTTTGGCACGCGGACCGACCTCCCTGGCTACCGCATAAACTTGGGCATCAGTCAGTCTACGCACGCCGTTCGCACTCAAGGAGCATTGACCCCATGGCACGTACCGCCTCGCTGTCCGGATTCCCCGAGTGGCTTCCGCAGGAGCGATTGGTGGAGCTCCACGTGCTCGACACGCTCCGGAGGACGTTCGAACTGCACGGCTTCTCGTCCATCGAGACCCGGGCAGTGGAGACAGTCGGTCAGCTCCTGCGCAAGGGCGAGATCGACAAGGAGGTCTACGGGCTGAGCCGTCTCCAGGACGATGAGGATGCGGCGAACAAGGCGGACGCGAACGCTCTTGCCCTCCACTTCGACCTGACTGTCCCCTTTGCGCGCTACGTCGTCGAGAATGCGGGCTACCTCGCGTTCCCCTTCCGCCGCTACCAGATCCAGAAGGTCTGGCGTGGCGAGCGCCCGCAGGAGGGGCGGGCCCGCGAATTCACGCAGGCAGACATCGACGTCGTAGGCGACGGCGCTCGCCCGTTCCGTTATGACGTGGAACTGGCCCGCGTCATCGTCGAGGCGCTTTCCGCCCTGCCGATCCCGCCGTTCCGTCTGAGGGTCAACAACCGGAAGCTTGCAGAGGGCTTCTACCGGGGCATCGGGCTCACCGACACGGCCGGGGTGCTGCGCAGCATCGACAAGCTCGAGAAGGTCGGGCCCGAGCGCGTCGCCGAACTCCTGCACGAGGAGCTCGGCGCAACCCCGGAGCAGGCCAAGGCAGCTCTCGAGCTCGCCTCGATCCGGACCGAGGACACCTCGTTCGTTGCGCGCGTGCGCGATCTCGGGGTGGAGGACGAACTGCTTGAGGAGGGACTCGCCGAGCTCGAGCAGGTGATCGGCGCGGCCGCAGCCGCAGCTCCGGGGACGGTCATCGCCGACCTCAGCATCGCGCGCGGCCTCGACTACTACACGGGAACCGTCTACGAGACCGTGCTGGTGGGCCACGAGCACTTGGGCTCCATCTGCTCGGGCGGCCGCTATGACGCCCTTGCGACGAAGGGCAACCGCAAGTTTCCCGGCGTCGGCCTCTCGGTTGGCGTGACCCGGCTGGTGAGCCGGATCATCGGGGCCGAGCTCGCAACAGCGTCGCGGTCCGTGCCCACGGCGGTGCTCGTCGCCCTCGCAGACGACGACTCGTGGTCGGGCGCCCAGCAGGTGGCGCGGCAGCTGCGTTCCCGGGGCATCCCCACGGAGGTGGCGGCGACGGCGGAGAAGTTCGGCAAGCAGATCAAATACGCCGACCGGCGCGGGATCCCGTTCGTCTGGTTTGCCCACCACGACGGCACGCACGAGGTGAAGGACATCCGCTCGGGGGAGCAGGTCCCCGCCGATCCGTCGTCGTGGAGCCCGTCCGCCGAGGACGTCGTGCCGCAGATCCGCCCGAATGAGGGCAGGTAGACTTTCAGGGATATCGGACAGGTCCAGCATGCCCGCCGTCGGCGCGCCCCATGGGCCGACGGCAGGGACGGACGGAAGGTCCCGGCCCTGATCGCATCGAAGACCAGAACTTCTGAAGAGGAGCGCCGTGCTGCGCACACATGACCTCGGTTCCCTCCGTGCCGAGCACATTGGACAGACCGTCACGCTTGCCGGTTGGGTGGCCCGCCGCCGGGACCACGGCGGCGTGGCGTTCGTCGACCTGCGGGACGCGTCAGGCGTCGCACAGATCGTTGTGCGCGAGGAGGAGGTCTTCCACGGACTGCGCAACGAGTACGTCCTCCAGGTCGTCGGCACGGTCGAGAGGCGTCCCGAGGGCAACGAGAACCCGCAGCTCGCGACCGGCGAGATCGAGGTCATCGCTGAGCGCGTGACCGTCCTCAACACCGCCGAGCCGCTGCCGTTCCAGGTGGACGAACACGTCGAGGTCGGCGAGGAGGCCCGCCTTCGGCACAGGTACCTTGACCTCCGGCGGCCCGGCCCCGCCCGCACGATGCGCCTGCGCTCGGACGCCAACCGCGTGGCGCGCGAACTCCTGCACGACGAGGGCTTCGTCGAGGTTGAAACGCCCACGCTCACGCGCTCGACTCCCGAGGGCGCCCGCGACTTCCTCGTCCCCGCCCGCCTGGCGCCGGGCTCGTGGTACGCGCTCCCGCAGTCGCCGCAGCTCTTCAAGCAGCTGCTCCAGGTCGGCGGGATCGAGAAGTACTACCAGATCGCGCGGTGCTATCGGGACGAGGACTTCCGGGCCGACCGCCAGCCCGAGTTCACGCAGCTCGACATCGAGGCGAGCTTCGTCGAGCAGGACGACATCATTGCCTTGGGCGAACGGATCGTCGCCGCGATCTGGAAGCTCATCGGCGTCGAGGTCCAGACCCCGATCCGCCGCATGACGTATGCCGAGGCGATGGCCAAGTACGGCTCGGACAAGCCGGACCTGCGCTTCGGGCTCGAGCTCACAGACCTCACCGACTACTTCAAGGACACGACGTTCGGCGTGTTCAAGGCACCGTACGTGGGCGCCGTCGTCATGCCCGGGGGAGCCTCACAGCCCCGCCGCACGCTCGACGCCTGGCAGGAGTGGGCGAAGCAGCGCGGCGCGAAGGGCCTCGCGTACGTCCTCTTCAAGGAGGACGGCGAGCTGGCCGGGCCCGTCGCCAAGAACCTCACCGAGACCGAGCGCGAAGGCCTGGCCCGGGCAGTCGGCGCGAAGCCGGGCGACTGCATCTTCTTTGCCGCCGGGGACCAGTCGGCGTCACGGGCGCTGCTCGGCGCGGCACGCGTCGAGATCGGCCACCGCACGGGGCTCATCGACCCCGCCGACTGGGCGTTCGTCTGGGTTGTCGACGCACCGCTCTTCGAGCCGTCCGAAGCGGCCGTGGCCTCGGGCGACGTCGCTCTGGGCTACTCCGCGTGGACCGCCGTGCACCACGCGTTCACGTCGCCGAAGCCTGAGTTCCTCGACACGTTCGACCAGGACCCCGGCAACGCCCTCGCCTATGCCTACGACATCGTGTGCAACGGCAACGAGATCGGCGGCGGCTCGATCCGTATTCACCGGCGCGATGTCCAAGAGCGGGTGTTCAACGTCATGGGCATCGACCATGACGCTGCTCAGGAGAAGTTCGGGTTCCTCCTCGAGGGCTTCAAGTACGGCGCCCCTCCGCACGGCGGAATCGCCTTCGGCTGGGACCGTGTGGTCGCGCTCCTGGCGGGAGTCGAATCCATCCGGGAGGTCATCGCGTTCCCGAAGACGGGCAACGGCTACGATCCGCTCACGGCGGCGCCCGCGCCGATCACCCCCGAGCAGCGCAAGGAGGCGGGCGTCGACGCGAAGCCCGACCCCGCCAAGGCTCCATCGGGGAACCCGCCCCAGAAGCCCGTGGTGGGGGAGAAGGCGCGCGCCTGACCGTCGCCCGAGCGGCGTAGCGTACTGCTGATGGAAGACTTGTTCGGACTCGAGCCCGTAGACGACGGCGGAGTCGACCCCGTGCGCGAAGGCGGAGCCGGGCCAACGGAAGGGGCGGACCGGGTCGAGCGCGCCCGGCGGGAAGCCCAGCGCAGCCCGCTCGCTGTCCGGATGCGCCCGCGCAGTCTCGACGAGGTCGTGGGGCAGCAGCATCTGCTGGGTCCGGGCTCGCCGCTCCGGCAGCTCGCGGCGGGCGCCGAGGCGTCGGGCGGCCCCACGGGGCCGAGCTCGGTCATCCTGTGGGGTCCGCCCGGCACCGGGAAGACGACCCTCGCCCACGTCATTGCGCGCGGCCGGGGCCGAAAGTTCGTGGAGCTTTCGGCGATCACGGCCGGGGTCAAGGACGTACGCCGGGTCATGGACGAGGCCCTCACCGCGAGGGACCTGCACCGCATCACGACCGTCCTGTTCCTCGACGAGATCCACCGCTTCACGAAGGCCCAGCAGGACGCCCTGCTCCCGGGGGTCGAGAACCGGTGGGTCGTGCTCGTGGCGGCGACGACGGAGAATCCGTCGTTCTCCGTCGTCTCCCCACTCCTCTCGCGGTCCTTGCTTCTGACCCTCCAGCCGCTCACGGAGGAAGACATCCGGGGACTGCTCGAGCGCGCAGTGGAAGATCCCCGCGGACTGGGCGGCGCCGTCGTCCTCTCCGACGACGCGGCGGAGCACCTCGTGCGGCTGTCGGGGGGAGACGCGCGTCGCGCGCTGACCGCGCTCGAAGCCGCGGCGGCGGTCGCCCTCGACGAGGCGGCACGGGAGGACGGCGGGCGGCAAGGGGACGACGACGGCGTAGCGCGCCCGAGCGCGCCCGCGACCCTCGAGGTGCGCCACACCGAGAAGGCCCTCGACGTGCACGCTGTGCGCTACGACCGCCAGGGCGACATGCACTACGACGTCATCAGCGCCTTCATCAAATCCATCAGGGGCTCCGACGTCGACGCCGCGCTGCACTATCTGGCAAAGATGGTCGAAGCAGGAGAGGATCCTCGCTTCATTGCCCGGCGGATCATCATCTCCGCGGCCGAGGACATCGGGATGGCAGATCCGACGGCCCTCCAGACCGCTGTGGCAGCAGCGCAGGCGGTGCAGCTCATCGGAATGCCCGAAGGGAGGATCGTGCTGGCCGAGGCCGTGGTCCATCTCGCGACGGCCCCGAAGTCGAACGCGGCGTACATGGGCATCAACTCCGCGATCGCCGACGTCCGCGCCGGACGGGGGACGGGGGTCCCGGCCCATCTTCGGGACGCCCACTATGCGGGAGCGCAGCGCCTCGGCCACGGAGCCGGCTACGTCTACTCCCATGACGCCCCGCATTCGGTTGCCGCGCAGCAGTATGCGCCCGACGACCTCGTGGGCAAGGACTACTACGTGCCCACGGGCAACGGAGCCGAACGGGAGATCGCCGCACGGCTCGAGCGGCTGCGATCGATCATCCGCGGCACGTGATAGGCTAGTTCACCGTCTGGCACGTCGCGTGTCTGCTCCTTCTGTGCCCCGTTCTCTGTGCAGGTCGCCTGCCCAGAGCTGTGTCCTGAGGGCAGCGCGGATGGCAGCTGATGGCAGCAACGGGCCGAAGCTCTCCCGCCTGGAGGCCAGGAATTACGCAAGCCGTTGCGCAACGAAAGGAACCACGTGTCGAGCACTCGTGCCCGCCGTCAGACGCGCCTCTCGCGCTCTCTCGGCCTCGCTCTGACCCCCAAGGCCGCCAAGTACATGGAGCGCCGCCCGTACGGCCCCGGTGAGCACGGCCGCGCACGCAAGAAGCAGGACTCGGACTACGCAGTCCGCCTCCGCGAGAAGCAGCGCCTCCGTGCGCAGTACGGCATCCGCGAGGCGCAGATGGCCCGCGCCTTCGAGGAGGCCAAGCGCACCAAGGGCCTGACCGGTGAGAACCTCATCGAGCTCCTCGAGATGCGTCTTGACGCGCTCGTGCTCCGCTCAGGCTTCGCCCGGACCATCGCGCAGGCCCGCCAGCTGGTCGTGCACCGCCACATCACGGTCGACGGCAAGCGTGTTGACCGCCCGTCGTTCCGCGTCGCCGAGGGCCAGCTCATCGGCGTGCACGAGCGCTCCGAGAGCATGGCGCCCTTCCAGGTTGCCGCCGCCGGCGCCCACCGCGACGTTCTCCCGGCCGTCCCGGGCTACCTTGACGTCAAGCTCGAGGCCCTCCAGGCCCGGCTCGTGCGCCGCCCCAAGCGCACCGAGATTCCGGTGACCTGCGAAGAGCAGCTCGTCGTCGAGTACTACGCGCGCTGATCCCACTCGAACAGCAAGGAGCCCGCGGCCCGAGGTCCGCGGGCTCCTTTGTGTGCAACGGGGCGCTGGAGACAACCCCTGTAAGGTAGCCAAGGGACGCCGTGGCGGCGATCCCGTGAGGAGGAACCCTGTGTCCGGAGCCGACATTGCCGGCCTCATCGCCGCTGGCGTGTTCGCAGTGCTCGTCGCGTTGCTCGCAGTGCCGATCATCAAACTCGGCCGCGTGTTCGACGAGCTGAGGGCATCGATCCGGACGCTCGCGGACGGCGCCACCCCACTCATGGACGAGGTGACCTCCACCGTAACGACGACCCACGAGCAGCTCAAGAAGGTCGATGGGATCGCGGCCAACGTCTCCGACGCGACGGCCAATGTCTCGGCCCTGTCGTCACTCGTCGCGGCCACGGTCGGCTCGCCCCTCGTCAAGGTCGCGTCCTTTACCTACGGGGTCAGGACGGCGTGGGCGCAGCGCGGCAGCACCGCGAGGCCCTCGGGACGACGAAGCCGTTAGCAGGACAGAACCCACCGGAGAAACGAACGGGGCATGGCATGAGGAGTCTGATCTGGCTCTCCCTCGGGGCAGCCGTCGGTGTAGTGGCATACCGCACCGCGCAGCAGCTTCGCGACAATCCGTCGCCGCGCGGCCTCAATCGAGCGGTGAATAGCCTCGCCGACGGAGCGGCGCACTTCGCGGAGGACGTCCGACGCGCGATGGCAGCTCGCGAAGCCGAGCTGCGCGCCGCGCTCGGCATCGAGGCCTGAGCGGGCCGTTCGCGGCCGAGGCGCCGTTCAGGGCACAATGGAATGTTGCGGCGGGACGCCCGCTGCGTCCACACCGCGTGTCAGAGCCACGCGGTGGACAACTTCGGAAGGGTTGAACAACTGGCCATGAAGTCGCACGAGATCACTCGACGCTGGGTCGACTACTTCGTCAGCAAGGGGCACACGGCGGTGCCCTCGGCGTCGCTCGTCTCCAGCGATCCCTCGCTGCTCTTCACGGTTGCGGGGATGGTTCCGTTCATCCCGTACCTGACCGCAAGGGAAGAGCCGCCGTTCCCGCGCGCCACGAGCGTCCAGAAGTGCATCCGCACGGGCGACATCGAAGAGGTCGGCAAGACCGCCCGGCACGGCACGTTCTTCCAGATGTGCGGCAACTTCTCGTTCGGCGACTACTTCAAGGAAGACGCGATCAAGTTCGCGTACGAGCTCCTGACCAAGAGCGTGGACGACGGCGGCTACGGCCTCCCAGCCGAGCGGCTGTGGGTCACGGTCTACGAGGAGGACGACGAGGCCGAACGCCTCTGGCTCACCCACACCGCCATTCCGGCAGAGCGCATCCAGCGCATGGGCAAGAGCGACAACTACTGGTCCACCGGCCAGCCCGGCCCCGCCGGGCCCTGCTCGGAGATCTACTACGACCGGGGCCCCGCCTACGGCATCGAGGGCGGCCCCGCGGCCGACGACAACCGGTACATCGAGATCTGGAACCTCGTGTTCATGCAGTACCAGATCGAGAACGTGCGCTCGAAGGTCGAGTTCGACATCGTCGGGGAACTGCCCAAGAAGAACATCGACACGGGCCTCGGCATGGAGCGCCTCGCCATGATCCTTCAAGGCGTCGAGAACATGTACGAGACCGACCAGGTCCGCCCGGTCATCGACAAGGCATCGGAGCTCTCGGGCAAGGAGTACACGTCCGCCGAGACCGACCAGGACCCCCACCACGGCGACGACGTCCGTATGCGTGTGGTCGCGGACCACGTCCGGTCGGCGCTCATGCTCATCGCCGACGGCGTGACCCCCTCGAACGAAGGCCGGGGCTACGTGCTGCGTCGCCTGATCCGCCGGGCAGTGCGGGCGATGCGCCTGCTCGGCGTCGAGAAGCCCGTCCTGCCAGAGCTGCTCCCGGCCTCTCGGGACGCCATGAAGGGCGTCTACCCGCACGTCGAGAAGGACTTCGATCGCATCAGCCGGATCGCGTACGCCGAGGAGAAGGCATTCCTCCGCACGATCGCCGCCGGCACGGCTCGACTGGACGAAGCAGTGAAGCTCTCGAAGGCGTCCGGAACCGCCCTCTCGGGCGAGGAGGCCTTCACGCTGCACGACACGTACGGCTTCCCCATCGACCTGACCCTCGAGATGGCCGAGGAGGCCGGGGTCCAGGTGGACGAGACCGGCTTCCGCTCCCTCATGGAGGACCAGCGCAAGCGGGCGAGGGCGGACGCGAAGGAGAAGAAGAGCGGCCACGCGGACCTCACCGCGTTCCAGGAGCTCCTCGCCGAAGGGCCCACGGTCTTCACGGGCTACACGGAGCTCGAGGGCGAGTCGCGGATTCGCGGCCTCCTCGCTCGTGGGTCCCAGATCAGCCGCGCCCAGACCGGCTCGGAAGTCGAGATCGTCCTCGAAGAGACACCGTTCTACGCCGAAGCGGGTGGTCAGGCTGCCGATACCGGGCTGATCACCGGCGACGGCTTCGTTGTCGAGGTGCTCGATGTCCAGCGCCCCGTGAAGGGCCTGAGTGTGCACAAGGGCATCGTCCGCGAAGGCGAGCTTCCGTCGGCCGCCCTCGTGCGCACCGCCGTCGACCGCGAACGCCGTCACGCCGCCGAACAGGCGCACACCGCGACCCACCTCGTTCACGCGGCACTCCGGCAGATCCTCGGTCCGGAGGCCGTCCAGCGCGGCTCCTTCAACAAGGCCGGCTACCTTCGGTTCGACTTCGCGTGGGGCGAGCAGCTCAGCGGTGCCTCCCGGAGCGAGATCGAGGAGGTCGCAAACCTCGCCATCCGCGACAACTTCACCGTGAACACCTCCGAGATGCCGCTCGCCGAGGCCAAGGCGGCGGGTGCGATGGCACTCTTCGGCGAAAACTACGGCTCCCGGGTCCGCGTCGTCGAGATCAACGGCCCGTGGTCGATGGAACTCTGCGGTGGCACGCATGTCGACTCGACCGCGCTCATCGGTTCGCTCACGCTCCTCGGCGAGCAGTCCGTCGGGTCGGGCAACCGCCGCGTCGAAGCCTTCGTGGGCCTGGACGCGTTCCGCCATCAGGCCGCCGAGCGCGCCCTCGTGTCCGAGCTCACGGAGATGTTCAAGGTTCCCTCCGGCCAGCTCACGGAGCGTATCGGCGCGACGCTTGCGAAGCTCAAGAACGCCGAGAAGGAACTCGAGCGGCTCCGGAAGGAGAAGCTCGCGGCCTCCGCCGCGGCGCTCGTCGGGTCGGCGAAGGACGTAGCGGGGGTTCGCCTCATCACCCATGACGCGGGCGAGGTGAGTTCCGCGGACGAGCTGCGAGGCCTCGCGCTGGACCTCCGCGGACGCCTCGGCGCCAGCGCGTCCGCTGTCGCCGTGGCAGGCGTCGCGAATGGGCGCCCTGTCGTGCTCGTGGTCACCAACGAGGCCGCCCGCGAGGTGGGGATCAAGGCGGGCGCCCTCGTGCGCACCGCCGCCGGTGTCCTGGGCGGCGGCGGAGGAGGCAAGGACGACGTCGCACAGGGCGGCGGCACGGACGCCTCGAAGGTCGTCGAGGCCCTGAGCGCGGTCGCCGCGGCCGTGGCCACCCGCTGAAGGCAGGCCGATGTCCCTCGGAGCACCTGAACAGCAGCCCCCGGCGTTCCGCCGAGGGGTGCGGCTCGGTGTCGATGTCGGTACCGTCCGCGTGGGCCTCGCAGCCTGCGACCCGGACGGCATCCTGGCGAGCCCCGTCCAAACCTTCGTCAGGGACCCGAAGAGGAACCAGGACATCGACGCTCTGGCCCGTGAAGCAGGCGAGCGCACCGCGATCCAAGTGTTCGTCGGCCTTCCGCGGGGGCTGAGCGGGAAGGAATCTGCCTCGGCCGCGATGGCCCGCGGCTTCGCCCGGCTCCTCGCGGACCGCCTCGCCGCGGAGGGCTCAGAGTGCGAGGTCCGGCTCATCGACGAGAGATTCACCACCGTCGAGGCGCACCGCAACCTGCGCTCGGCTGGCCTGTCCACACGGGACCACCGTAGAGTGGTGGATCAGGTGGCCGCCGTCGGCATCCTCGAGCATGCCCTGAACCTGCTCAAGAGGAGCCATGGCGAACCCGGAGAACTTGTGCCGCCCTCGGCGGAGCACGGTGGGGGGATCCGCCGAGACGACCCGAACAGGAGTGCGTAGCCAGGATGGACTCTCAGGAGCATGAGATCCGGCCGACGTCTGACCGGCCCCTGACCCGCCGCGAGCTCAGGGCTCGGGAGCGTGCAGTGACCGAGACACAGCAGCGAGACCAGTCCGCGTCGAATCCGGCGCCGGCCTCCTCCGCTGGGCCCACAGCCTCACCCCACCGGCCGCCGTCGACCGTGCCGACCGCTCAGACCCCCATCGTCCAGCCGGCGTCCGAGACCGAGCGCGGCGAGGGCGATGCGCGGCCCGCATCGGCGCCCCCGGACCCGGCCTCAGCGCCACGGTCCCGCCCGCGCACTGGCCGCACTCTGGCGGACTGGCCCGCTCCGGTTCCCGCCTCAGCCAGTCACCTCGCCGTGAAGGGCGAGCCGGTGTACGAGACCGAGGAACGCGTGGCCCGGGGCCTCCGGCGCCCCGCCAATCCCGTCGACGCCCAGACCACGCGCTTCCTGCCAGCCGTGAACCCGAGCGCCCCGAGCGCTCGCGCCGAAGCGCCGAAGTCGGCCGGGCTGCAGACCGATCCCCGCCCGGCTTCCTCTTCCGACGCACCGGCGCCCCGGCTCGCGGCCACCGGTTCGGCGACCGCCCTTGCCGGAAGCTCCGTCATCAAGCGCGCAGAGGCCGTCCGAGCGGCCGCTGCCCCACAGGGGACAGAATCTGCTCCCGCGGGCGGAGCGGCCGCGGCGGGATGGGACGCCCAGCCTGCCGAGGGGCCTGACGGGCGCCATCGGAACGCTGCATCGCGTCATCAGGCGGGCTCGAGCGTCGACGTCGCGGATCACCGTCCCGCCGTCCCCGATTCAACCGTCGCAACGGCCGAGCCCGATGTCGTCGCGGCCGCTGACGCCGTCCTCTCGGGCTCGGCTGCGACGGTCGGCCCCGAGGAATCGACAGTGCACGAGGCCGTCTTCGCCTCGGCCGAAGTGGTCAAGGCCCCTCGCCGCCGTTCGCGGCAGTTCAAGGCGATCATCTCGATGACGATCGCCCTGGCCCTGATCGTCGGGGCGTGCTTCCTGGGTGCGGCCGTCCTCCGCCCGCTCCTCGGAATGGACAAGGTCACCGACTACCCGGGGCCCGGAACAGGACAGGTGAGCATCACGGTGCAGCCTGGGTCCGGGCCGCGCGCCGTGGCCGAGGAACTCCAGCAGGACGGCGTCATCGCGGATGTCGACACGTTCCTCAATGCCTTCGCGAGCACCGGGGCAAGCCTGCACCCGGGAGACTTCACGTTCAAGAAGCAGATGAAGTCCTCGGATGCGGCGGCAATCCTCGGAGGCGACAACTCCAAGATCGTCTACTTCGCACTGAGCGCAGGCATGCGCGTCAGCGACTCGCTCGCCGCCATCGCGCAGTCGACCGGACTGAACCCGAACGATCTCAACACACTCAACAGCCAGCCCCAGCAGTTCGGCCTTCCGGCGCAGGCGAAGAGCCTCGAGGGCTACCTGGCTCCGGGGGAGTACAAGTTCCCCATCGGCACGTCCGCGAAGGACATCATCACCAAGCTGGTGTCGACGACGATGGACGAGCTCAAGGCCGACGGCATCACCGACCCGGTCAAGCAGTACCAGGTCCTCACTGTCGCGAGCATCGTCCAAGCCGAGGGCGGCCAAGCCGACTACGGCAACGTCGCCGGTGCCATCTACAACCGTCTCAAGCCGAACGACCAGACCAACGGCCTCATCCAGTCGGACGCCACGGTCACCTACGGGCTCGGCACCAAGACCGTCCAGCTCACGGACGCCCAGAAGGCAGACGCGAGCAACCCGTACAACACGTACGTGCACGCCGGCCTGCCGCCCGGACCCATCGGCTCCCCGGGCTCGAAGGCGGTCGCCGCGGCCGCCCACCCGACGGCCAACAACTACCTCTACTGGGTCACGGTCAATCTCGACACCGGTGAGACCAAGTTCGCGTCGACGTATGCCGAACACCAAGCGAATGTTGCCCAGTACCAGCAGTGGTGCACCGCCAACCCCGGGAAGTGCCAGTGACGGCTGGCAGGCGTCGGGCGGCCGTGCTCGGCCATCCGATCGGTCATTCGCGCTCGCCTGCCCTTCATCGTTCGGCGTACGAGGCCCTCGGCGAGGACATCGAGTACGGCGCGTTCGACCTCGTCCCGGAGCAGCTCGGAGACTTTGTCCGCAGCATCCGCGGCGAGGTCGGCTGGTGCGGGCTCTCGGTGACCATGCCGCTCAAGGCTGCGCTCGTCCCGTCGATGGACAGGCTCGAAGGCAACGCGGCGCTCCTCGGAGTCCTGAACACCGTCACCTTCGAACGAGGTTCGGGGGCGCTGCGCCTTGTGGGCCACAACACTGACGTGGTCGGCATCGTCGAGGCATTCCGGCACGCGGGGGTCGCGCGGGCCGTTGCGCCCGTCGTCGTCGGTGCGGGCAATACCGCCTTGGCCGCTGTCGCGGCCATCGCCGAGCTGGGCGCGGCGTCGGCGCGATTCCTCGTCCGCGATCCGCGGCGCGCGGGGGAGGCCTCGGCCCTCGCCGAGCGGCTTGGGCTCGCCGTCGCTCTAGAGGCGATCGAAGGTGGAGCGGACGCCCTGGCCTCCGCGGACGTCGTCGTGAGCACCCTTCCCCCGCGGGCGGCGGACGGGCTCGCGGCCGAGTTGGCATCGCGTCCCGCCGACGACGGCGAGACCGGGGTCCTGCTCGACGTCGCCTACGATCCGTGGCCGAGCAGGCTCGGGGAGGCTTGGGAGGCCCGCGGCGGCCGCACCCTGCACGGGCTCGAGATGCTCGTGTACCAGGCGGTCGAGCAGATCGTCCTCTTCACGGGACGCGAAGATGCACGTCGGCTCGACGTCATAGATGTGATGTGTAACTCAGTCGGCCTTCCGCAGCGAGCTCGCTAGCGGGGCCCCGTGGCAGGATGGATGGCATGTTGCGTTGGTTGACCGCCGGGGAATCGCATGGTCCGGCACTCGTGGGGATCGTCGAGGGCATTCCGGCAGGCGTCGAGCTGACGAGTGAGGACGTACGCCGGGCCCTCGCGCGCCGCCGCCTCGGCTACGGTCGCGGCGCCCGGATGAAGTTCGAGCAGGACGAGGTCACGCTCGTCGGCGGAGTGCGGCACGGCCTGACCCAAGGCGGCCCGGTGGCGATCCAGGTGGGCAACACGGAGTGGCCCAAGTGGGAGCAGGTCATGGCGGCCGACCCCATCGCCCCGGAGGCCCTCGAGGGCGTCGCGCGGAACGCGCCCCTCACACGGCCGCGCCCTGGCCACGCAGACTTCACCGGCATGCAGAAGTACGGCTTCGACGAGGCGCGTCCGGTGCTGGAGCGGGCCTCCGCGCGCGAGACTGCGGCCCGGGTCGCCCTCGGCACGGTCGCGGCGAACCTCCTCCGTCAGCTCGGGATCGAGCTCGTGAGCCACACGACGCAGATCGCGGGCATTGCCGCCCCCGAGGACGCACCGCTTCCGCTTCCCTCCGACGTCGATACCCTCGACGCCGACCCGCTGCGGTGCTTCCACGCCGAGACCTCGACGGCGATGGTCGCCGAGGTGGACGCCGCGCACAAGGAGGGGGAGACGCTCGGCGGCGTCGTCGAGGTGCTCGCCTACGGCCTGCCGCCTGGGCTCGGGAGCTACGTCCATTGGGACCGCCGTCTCGACGCGCGGCTCGCCGGTGCGCTCATGGGCATTCAGGCCATCAAGGGCGTCGAAGTCGGCGATGGCTTCCGCACCGCGGCCCGCCGGGGTTCCCAGGCCCACGATGAGATCGTGCGCGACGCGTCCGGCAAGATCGTGCGTTCCTCGAACCGCGCGGGCGGCATCGAGGGTGGAATGAGCATCGGCGATGTGCTGCGCGTCCGTGCGGCGATGAAGCCCATTGCGACAGTCCCGCGCGCGCTCGGCACGATCGACATCGCCACGGGCGAGGCCGCCAAGGCCCATCATCAGCGCTCCGACGTGTGTGCCGTGCCCGCGGCAGGCGTCGTCGCCGAGGCCATGGTCGCGCTCGTGCTCGCACAGGCCGTGCTCGAGAAGTTCGGCGGTGACTCGGTCGAGGAGACGAAGCGCAATCTCGAGTCCTTCCTCGAGCACATTCCCACCGAGATGGACTCGATCACGCGATGACCCCTGCCGCAACGCACTCGGCGGTCCGACGCACGGTGTTCCTCATGGGACCCATGGCCTCCGGCAAGTCCTCGGTCGGCTTCGCGCTCGCCCGGATCCTCGGTGCCGACTTCGCGGATACCGACGTGCGGATCGTCAAGGAGCACGGGCCGATCCCGGAGATCTTCGCCGCCCACGGTGAGGAAGAGTTCCGCGCTCTCGAGGCCCAGGCTGTCGCAGATGTGCTCGCCGAGGAGCACCCGAACGGCATTGTCGTGGCGCTCGGGGGAGGAGCAATCCTGCGTCCCGAGACGCGTAAGCGCGTTGCGGGCCACCACGTCGTGTACCTCGAGGTCGCGTGGGAAGACGTCGCGCCGCGGCTCGTGGGAAGCGAGGACCGGCCGCTCCTCCACGGGCAGGCGGAGGCGAGCTGGCGCGAACTCATGGAACAGCGGCGCCCCCTGTACGAAGCAGTAGCGACCCTCAGGGTCCACGCCGCCGGCGGAACGGCCGACGAGGTGGCACAGACAGTCGCGGACCAGTTGATTCCCCTCCAAAAGGAGCTGACGCGTGAGCGCCGACACTGATATCAGCAGCGACCACACCGTCATCAAAGTCACCGGCTCGCAGCCTCACGAGAACTACGACGTCGTCGTCGGACACGGGCTCCTCGGCCGGCTCGCGCCGATTCTCGGCGAGCGCGTCAAGCGAGTCCTCGTCATCCACCCGCGCGCTCTCCGCGCAACCGGCGACGCGGTCCGCGAGTCGCTCGAGTCCGACGGCTTCACGGCCCTCACTGCGGAGATCCCCGACGCAGAGGAGGGCAAGCACATCCAGGTCGCCGCGTTCTGCTGGCAGGTGCTGGGGCAGAACGACTTCACCCGCTCCGACGCGATTGTCGCGGTCGGCGGCGGGGCGGTGACCGACCTCGGGGGGTTCGTCGCGGCGACGTGGCTGCGCGGTGTCCGCGTGGTCCACCTCCCGACGAGCCTCCTCGGCATGGTCGACGCGGCGGTCGGCGGCAAGACCGGCATCAACACCGCCGAAGGCAAGAACCTCGTGGGCGCGTTCCACCCGCCCGCCGCCGTGCTCGCCGACCTCGACGCCTTGGCGACGTTGCCGCGGAACGAACTCGTCTCGGGGCTCGCCGAGGTCGTGAAGTGCGGTTTCATCGCCGATCCCGCGATTCTCGACCTCGTCGAGGGCGATCCCTCGGGAAGCACGGATCCCGGTTCCGCTACGCTCCGGGAGCTCGTCGAGCGCGCCATCGCCGTCAAGGCGGACGTCGTCTCGTCAGACCTCAAGGAGAGCGGACGGCGGGAGATCCTCAACTACGGCCACACCCTGGGTCACGCGATCGAGCTTGCAGAACGCTACCAATGGCGGCACGGCGCGGCGGTGAGCGTGGGAATGATCTTCGCTGCCGAACTCGCCCGGAGCGTCGGCCGACTGGACGACAGCGTGGCGGACCGGCACCGCAGCATCCTCGAGGGGCTGGGCTTGCCGACGTCGTATCGCGGGGACCGCTGGCAGGCGCTCCTCGACGGCATGCGCCGGGACAAGAAGGCCCGCGGCGACCTTCTGCGCTTCGTCGTGCTCGACGACGTCGCAAGGCCCGGGATCCTCGACGTCCCCGATGCCTCGCTCCTGTTTGCCGCCTACCAGGAAATCTCCGAAGGAATCACGGCATGATGATCGACCGGCGCGAGTGGCCCGACGCGGGCTTCCCCGGCGTCGCTGTCGACCCTGACACGCTCAATGCAGTGGTCGTGGACGAAGAACGCTGCGAAGCCGCGCTCGAGGCAAGTGGATCGGTCCAGGACCGCGCCGTCGTCGAGCTCGCCCGGGGCCACGTCAGCCGGGCCGCCGAGCTCATCGTCGAGGCGCGCTACCACGACCCCGAATCCTTCCAGCTCAAGGTGCTCGAGCTCGACGTCCTGCGCCTTGGCAACCGGAACGACCGGGCGCTCGAACGTGCGCGCCAGATCCTCGCCGAGGTCAAGGGCACGCCGCGTGAGGCGACCGTTCAGCAGTATCTCGGCAAGATCCAGTTCACGCGGGGCCAGTTCGCAGCCGCCGAGGACGCCTTTGCAAAGGCCCTTGAGCTGCGCGTCGCAGCTGCGGCGGACGCGAGCCTCATCTACACGAGCACCGTCGCGCTCGGCCGGGCCCGCGAAGAGCGGTTCAGTTCGACCGCGTAGAGCTGGCCAGGGGCGGGGAAGAGACCCTCGGGAAGGCGCAGCTCGGCCGCGGGTAGAATGGACCCCGGATTTCCGCGCGTGCGACTGGCGCTGCCTCGGCGGCGTCAGCACGCAGACATGAGAGGGATACGTGGCAACGACCAACGACATCAAGAACGGCACCGTGCTGAAGATTGACGGCCAGCTCTGGAACGTCATCGAGTTCCAGCACGTCAAGCCGGGCAAGGGCGGCGCGTTCGTGCGCACGAAGATGCGCAACATCACTTCGGGCAAGGTCGTCGACCGCACGTTCAACGCCGGCGCGAAGATCGACACCGCTACGGTCGACCGCCGCGACTACCAGTACCTCTACAAGGACGGAACGGACT
This sequence comes from Sinomonas sp., assembly GCF_036848755.1. Classification (NCBI taxonomy): domain Bacteria; kingdom Bacillati; phylum Actinomycetota; class Actinomycetes; order Micrococcales; family Micrococcaceae; genus Sinomonas; species Sinomonas sp. The sequence goes on from NZ_DAIUJO010000002.1 coordinate 52,576, forward strand.
TCGTGTTCATGGACACGGAGGACTACGACCAGATCCACATCCCCGCCGAAGCAGTCGGCGACGCCGCGAACTTCATGCTCGAGAACCAGTCGGTGCTCATCGCGCTCAATGAGGGTTCTCCCCTCTACATCGAGCTCCCTCCGAGCGTGACCCTCGAGATCACCTACACGGAGCCGGGCCTGCAGGGCGACCGCTCGTCGGCAGGCACCAAGCCCGCGACCCTGGAGACCGGCTACGAGATCCAGGTTCCGCTGTTCCTCGAGACTGGCACCAAGGTCAAGGTCGACACGCGCGACGGCAGCTACCTGGGACGTGTCAACGACTAGTGAGCGCCCGCGGCAAGGCCCGAAGCCGGGCCCTCGACATCCTCTTCGAGGCTGAGCAGCGCTCGGTCGCGCCGTCTGAAGTCATCCAGCGGCGCCTCGAGCGCACCGACCAGCAGATCAACCCCTATACCGAGGAGATCGTCTCGGGCGTGGTCGCGAAGCAGGGCCAGATCGACGAAATCCTGCGCACTTACGCGCAAGGCTGGACGCTCGAGCGGATGCCCGCCGTCGACCGCGTGATCCTGCGGATCGGCACCTGGGAGCTGCTGTTCAACGACGAGGTGCCCGACGGCGTCGCGGTGAGCGAGGCCGTAGCCCTCGCGCGCACGATGTCGACCGATGACTCCCCGACGTTCGTCAACGGCCTCCTCGGTCGGCTCCAGTCGCTCAAGCCGACGCTGCTCGCCTGAGGCAACAGGGACACCAGGGTTCGGCGACGCCGGGTGGGCCGGTTCAGGGAGCGACGATCAGTTCCCTGAGCCGGCCCGCCTCGTCGAGATACCCCTTCTCGGCGAGGGCATAGCCCGCCAGGTCCCTGCCGCTCACCGCGCGCTGGCGCGTGTAGGCCAGCTCGGTGGCGATGCGGATGAACGCTCGCATGGCAGGTGCACGCCCCCGGGAGGCGGCCCAGCGGATACCAGCACGGCGGCCCCGCGGCGTCGCCAGCATGTCGACCTCGAGCGGGGTGAACCAGCCGGCGACGGCGTATTCGGTGAGCCGCTTGTGGGTCAGTCGGGCGTCGGCCCGGCGGAGGAGGTAGATCCCCGCAATCGCCACGCAGAACAGCGGCACCTGGACGGCCACGTACAGGAAGAAGAAGCTCTCGCCCGAGCTGTTCCACAAATGGTGGAGGAGCATCGCGGGGACCAACCCGACGACGAAGGCCACGATTCCAAGACCCGCATTCCACCGGCGAGCAGCGAAGCCCAGAACGGCGCCCAGCGTCCCGGTGAACATCGCATGCGTGAACGGAGAAAGAATCCCGCGGAGCATGAAGACGACGACGAGGCCCGTCGCCGTGCCCTCTCCGCTGGCGAAGGCACGCCCGAAGTACAGGATGTTCTCGGTGAACGCGAATCCCGCTGCGATCGTCATGCCGTAGACGACGCCGTCCACTGGGCCGTCGAAGTACTTGCGAGCCACGAAGAACAGCACGAGGAGGCCTAATCCTTTCGAGAGCTCTTCGACAAACGGCGCCTCGACCGTCGCGAGGAAGGACAGGGTCGCGTCGCGATCGGCGTTGAGCGGTGCGAAGGTCGCCATGAAGACCGGCTGGGCGAGGGTCGTCGTTGCGACGGCGACCACGGACCCCCATGCGAGCGCGAACGCGAGGAGACGCTTCGGCTCGGGCTCCCACCGGTCAACGAACGCGACCGTTCCGAGAACAATGGCGAGCGGCACGAGCGAGAGCACGAAGCCGACAGCCAAGCCCCCCGTTCCCGTCGACGCGAGCAGGAACGGCACCACGAGGGCGAGACCTGCGAGGACGAGGACTCCGCCCGCCAACAGGAGCGCGGTGAGACCAGGCGTCTGGGAGCGGCGGGGCGCCGGCGGCGTGGGCACGTCCCAGAGGATCTGCGGCGGGAGTCCGGGGCGCCCGGCTGGCGGTGGCCACGGCGCGTTGCTCGTCATGACCCCAAGGCTAGCTTGGGGCCGTGCCGGACAGCGTGAGCGCGGAAATGTTCTGTGGCCCACACCCACCCGAAGGGAGCCACAGCCTGTGATAGTTTTGAAGGCGGTTCAGCCTTCACTTCCTTTTAATTCCGTCCTGTGAGGCGGGGAAAGGGGTCTGCCTTGGCACCTGCTGCAGCAGACAACGGAGCGTCACGGACCGCAGCCCCGGCGCAGCATGCGCCCTCGGGCCGCGTCGTCCTGAGCGCAGCGGATATCGACCGCGCACTGACGCGCATTGCGCACGAAATCCTCGAGGCCAACAAGGGGCCTCAAGACTTGGTCCTGCTCGGCATTCCTCGCCGCGGCTACCCGCTGGCCGTCCGGCTGGCCCGCAAGCTTGCCGCCGCGGATCCGAGCATCATCGCAGAGCAGATTGTCGGCCAGCTCGACATCACGATGTTCCGCGACGACCTGTCACGACAGCCCACGCGGCCCCCGTCGCCGACGAAACTCCCGGCGCAGGGGATCGACGACAAGGTCGTCGTCCTCGTCGACGACGTGCTCTACTCGGGTCGCACCATCCGCGCCGCACTCGACGCGCTCGTGGACCTCGGACGGCCGAGGATCGTCCGCCTCGCCGTCCTCGTGGACCGCGGGCACCGCGAGCTGCCGATCCGAGCCGACCACGTGGGGAAGAACCTTCCGACGTCGGCCGTGGAGAAGGTCCGGGTGCGACTCGCCGAAACGGACGGGCCCCGGGACGCAGGCTTCCTTGAAGACCATGTCGCGATCGAGTCGCCAGCAGGTACGGACGCCGAGGAGACAGCACGATGAAGCACCTCCTCTCGACCCGAGACCTCACTCCCGGCGACGCCATTGGCATCCTCGACACCGCTGAGGAGATGGCCGCCGTCAACGACCGGGAGGTGCGAAAGCTCCCCGCCCTGCGCGGACGGACCGTCGTCAACCTCTTCTTCGAGGACTCGACGCGGACCCGGATCTCGTTCGAGGCTGCAGCCAAGCGGCTTTCGGCCGACGTCATCAATTTCGCGGCCAAGGGCTCCTCCGTCTCGAAGGGGGAGTCGCTCAAGGACACGGCCCAGACGCTCGAAGCGATCGGGGCCGACGCCGTCGTCATCCGCCACTCCGCGGCCGGCGCTCCGCACCGGCTCGCCATGACCGACTGGATCCAGGCCGCCGTCGTCAACGCGGGAGACGGCACCCACGAGCATCCGACCCAGGCCCTGCTCGACGCCTTCACGCTGAGGCGGCACCTTGCGCGCGTTGCGGGGACGCCGTCCGCCGGCGCCGACCTCGCGGGCGCGCGGGTGGTCATCGTGGGGGACATCCTCCACTCGCGCGTTGCCCGATCCAACGTCTGGCTGCTCACGACCCTCGGCGCTCGCGTCACGCTTGTCGCACCTCCCACCCTCCTGCCCATCGGCGTCGAGCACTGGCCGTGCGAGGTGAGCTACGACCTCGACGCCGCACTGGACGAGGCTCCCGACGCCGTCATGATGCTCCGCGTCCAGGCGGAGCGCATGAACGCCTCGTATTTCCCGTCTACTGCCGAATACTCGCGGCTGTGGGGCCTTGGCGACGAGAGGTTCGAACGCTTCGCCACGCCGGCGTTCAAGGATGCAGTGATCCTCCACCCCGGCCCCATGGTGCGGGGGCTCGAGATCTCCTCGACGGCCGCGGACTCTGACCGCTCCCAGGTGCTCCGCCAGGTCGCCAATGGCGTGTCGGTGCGAATGGCCGTCCTCTACCTGCTCATGTCTGCGAAGGAGTCCACCCGATGACCACTCCGAGCCCGGTACCAGACGGGTCTGCCCCGGCTGCGTCCACCCCAGAGGCCTCGGCCGCCCGGGCCGGCGCCTACCTCGTGCGGGGGGCATCGCTCTACGGCGGCGAGCGGGCTGACCTCCTGATCGAGGACGGACGGATCGCCCGCGTCGGCTCCATTGCTGACGCGGCAGGAGCCACCGTGGTCGACGCGGACGGGCTCGTCGCCCTTCCAGGCCTCGTCGACGTGCACACCCACCTGCGGGAGCCGGGGCGCGAGGACGCCGAGACGGTCGAGACCGGATCGCGGGCGGCCGCACTCGGGGGCTATACGGCGGTCCATGCCATGGCCAACAGCAGCCCGGTGGCCGACACAGCCGGAGTCGTCGAACAGGTCCACAGCCTCGGCCGCCGCGCCGGGTGGGTCGATGTCCGTCCCGTCGGCGCGGTCACAGTCGGGCTCGGAGGAGAGCGGCTGGCCGAGATCGGTGCGATGGCCGACTCGGCCGCGCACGTCCGCATCTTCTCTGATGATGGCATGTGCGTGCACGACCCGGTGCTCATGCGGCGCGCGCTCGAGTACGTCAAAGCGTTCGACGGCGTGGTGGCCCAGCACGCGCAGGAGCCGCGGCTCACCGCGGGGGCACAGATGAACGAGGGCATCGTCTCGGCCGTGCTCGGCCTGCCCGGGTGGCCCGCCGTCGCCGAGGAGAGCATCATCGCCCGCGACGTCCTGCTCGCGCAGCATGTGGGTTCGCGCCTGCACGTCTGTCACGTCTCCACCGCGGGCTCGGTCGAGATCGTCCGCTGGGCCAAGTCCCGCGGCATCGCGGTGACGGCCGAGGTCACGCCGCACCACCTGTGGCTCACCGACGAGCTAGTGCGCAGCTATGACCCGGTCTACAAGGTGAACCCGCCGCTCCGCACCCAGGAGGACGTCGACGCTCTCCGCGCGGCCCTCGCGGACGGCACGATCGACGTCGTCGGGACCGACCATGCCCCGCATCCGAGCGAGCACAAGGAATGCGAGTGGGCCCAGGCCGCGATGGGCATGACGGGGCTCGAGACGGCCCTCTCGGTCGTGCAGCAGACGATGGTCGAGAGCGGACTGATGGACTGGCGGCGGGTCGCCGACGCAATGTCCGTCATTCCTTCGGCCATCGGCCGGCTCCCAGACCAGGGTAGGGCGATCGCGGAGGGCGAGCCCGCCAACCTCGTCCTCGTCGATCCCGCCGCGCGGTGGACCGTCGATCCCGCCAGACAGGCGACCAAAGGCCGGAACTCGCCGTTTGCGGGCCGCGAGCTCCCGGGCCGCGTCGTGGCGACGTTCTTCCGGGGGCATCCGACGGTCCTCGATGGCGCGCTCAATGCCCCACACCCCGATTCGGCGGCCGTGGGGGCGCAGTGAGCGATCACCTCCTGACCTTTGTCACGTCGCTCATCTTCGCCGCGCTTCTCGTCCTGCTCGCTGCGGCGGGCTGGCGGGCGCGCAAGCGACGACAGGCCGATGTTCCCGCCCCGAGCACCTTCCCGGACGATCCCGGAAGCGAACGGTTCCGGGCGCAGGGCCAGTACGTCACGACAACGTCGGCGGGCGACTGGCTCGACCGGATCGCCGTGCACGGGCTTGGGATCCGGACACGGGCAGACGCAGTGGTGTGCGACGCCGGCGTCCTCTTCGACCGGGCGGGCTCGGGCCCCCTGTGGGTCCCGGCCCCGGATCTCGTCGAGGTCCGACTCGGCAGCGGCATGGCGGGCAAGTTCGTCGAGCGGGACGGTCTGGTGGTGCTCGAGTGGCGGCTCGGGGAGAGGGCCGTTGACACCGGGTTCCGGACCCGACGGCCAGAAGACAAGACTGCCCTCGTGGCAGCGATAGAAGACCTCATGAGTGCGGGGCGCCAGGACGGCAGCGCGCCAGCAGACCAGGAAGAAGAGTGAACAGTGACTGATGTGACGAACGGGGCGGCCAACCACAGCACGCCCGCTGTGCTGATGCTTGAAGACGGGAGGGTCTTCCGGGGGCGCAGCTACGGCGCCGTCGGCACGACGCTCGGGGAAGCGGTCTTCGCAACGGGCATGACGGGATACCAGGAGACGCTCACGGATCCCTCGTACGACCGGCAGATCGTCGTCCAGACGGCTCCCCACATCGGAAACACCGGGGTCAACAGCGAAGATCCCGAATCCCGCCGCATCTGGGTTGCGGGGTATGTCGTCCGAGACCCTGCGCGCCGCCCCTCGAACTGGCGCTCGGAGGGAAGCCTCGACGACGAGCTCGCGCGGCAGGGCGTCGTCGGCATCCAAGGCGTCGACACGCGCGCCATCACCCGGCACCTCCGGGAGCACCGGACGATGCGCGCCGGGATCTTCTCGGGCGAGGCCGCGCAGCGCACCGACAAGGAGCTCCTCGACGAGGTGCTCGCGAGCGCCCCGATGGAGGGTGCGCGTCTCGCCGAAGAGGTGAGCGTCGACGAGACGTACACCGTCGAGCCCGCTGACCACGGCTGGGAAGGCGAGCCGCGCTTCACGATCGCCGCCGTCGACCTCGGCATCAAGTCGATGACTCCGCATCGCTTCGCCGAACGTGGGGTGCGGGTGCACGTTCTTCCGGCGAGCTCGTCCCTTGAGGACGTCAAGGCGGTCCAGCCCGACGGCTTCTTCATGTCGAACGGCCCCGGCGACCCGGCGACAGCGGACGGTCAGGTAGCACTGCTCCGCTCGGTGCTCGATGAGAAGATCCCATACTTCGGCATCTGCTTCGGCAACCAGATCCTCGGCCGGGCCCTCGGCTTCGGCACCTACAAGCTCCGGTACGGTCACCGTGGGATCAACCAGCCGGTGATGGACCGCCGCACGGGCAAGGTCGAGATCACGTCCCAGAATCACGGCTTCGCCGTCGACGCCCCGCTGGACGGCCCGACGCCAGCCCCCGAGGAGCGCTACGGGCGGGTCGAGGTGAGCCACGTGAGCCTCAACGATCAGGTCGTGGAGGGCCTCGCGTGCCTCGACATCCCTGCCTTCTCGGTCCAGTACCACCCCGAAGCGGCGGCCGGTCCCCACGACGCGGCCTACCTCTTCGACCGGTTCATTGACCTTATGGAAGACCAACGCCGACTGGAAAGCCAGCCCGGGCTGGAAGCCACCCAGAGCGAGGAAGCGAAGTAATGCCGAAGCGTACAGACCTCAAGAGCGTCCTCGTCATCGGTTCCGGTCCGATCGTCATCGGGCAGGCAGCCGAGTTCGACTACTCCGGCACCCAGGCGCTTCGCGTGCTCAAGGACGAGGGCCTCCGCGTGATCCTCGTCAACTCGAACCCGGCGACCATCATGACGGACCCCGAGTTCGCCGACGCGACCTACGTCGAGCCGATCACTCCCGAGGTGGTCGAGAAGATCATCGCCAAGGAACGTCCGGACGCCATTCTCCCGACGCTTGGCGGGCAGACCGCCCTCAACACCGCGATCGCGCTCGACAAGAACGGCGTGCTCACGAAGTACGGCGTCGAGCTCATCGGCGCCAACATCGCCGCGATCGAGCTCGGCGAGGACCGCGAGAAGTTCAAGGGCGTCGTCGAGCGCTGCGGTGCCGAGTCTGCCCGGAGCCAGATCGTGCACACCATCGACGAGGCGCTCTCAGCCGCGGAGTGGCTCGGCTACCCGCTCGTGGTCCGCCCATCCTTCACGATGGGCGGCCTCGGCTCGGGCTTCGCCTACACCGAGGAGGACCTGCGCCGGATCGTCGGCCAGGGCCTGCTGTACAGCCCGACCACCGAGGTGCTCCTCGAGGAGAGCATCCTCGGCTGGAAGGAGTACGAGCTCGAGATGATGCGCGACAAGAACGACAACGTCGTGGTGGTGTGCTCGATCGAGAACTTCGATCCGGTCGGCGTGCACACGGGCGACTCGATCACCGTCGCGCCGGCGCTCACGCTGACCGATCGCGAGTACCAGAAGCTCCGGGACGTCGCGATCGCCGTCATCCGCGAGGTCGGTGTGGACACGGGCGGCTGCAACATCCAGTTCGCCGTGGACCCGAAGACAGGGCGCGTCATCGTCATCGAGATGAACCCTCGCGTCTCCCGTTCGTCGGCGCTCGCCTCGAAGGCGACGGGCTTCGCGATCGCCAAGATCGCCACCAAGCTCTCGCTCGGCTACACGCTCGACGAGATCCCGAACGACATCACCCAGAAGACGCCGGCGAGCTTCGAGCCGACGCTCGACTACGTCGTCGTGAAGGTGCCGCGCTTCGCGTTCGAGAAGTTCCCTGCCGCCGATCCGACGCTCACGACCACGATGAAGAGCGTGGGGGAGGCCATGGCGCTGGGCCGCAACTTCACCGAAGCGCTCCAGAAGGCGCTGCGCTCGCTCGAGCAGCGCGGCGCGCAGCTCGACTTCACCCCCGTGCCCGAATACGAGGTGCCCCAGCTCGTCGAGCAGGCGAAACGGCCGACGACGGACCGGCTCAAGCAGGTCCAGCGGGCCCTCCTGGGGGGCGCGACGATCGACGAACTGCACGCAGCGACGGCCATCGACCCGTGGTTCCTGGACCAGCTGCAGCTCCTCAACGAGGTGGCCGCCGAGATCAAGGCCGCCCCCGCCCTCACCGAGGACATCCTGCGGCTCGCGAAGCGCCATGGCTTCTCCGACGAGCAGATCGGTGCCCTCACGCACCACTCCGAGGACGTCGTCCGCGGCGTTCGCCAGGCGCTCGGCGTACGCCCGGTCTACAAGACCGTCGACACGTGCGCCGCCGAATTCGCGGCCTACACTCCGTACCACTACTCGTCCTATGACGAGGAGGACGAGGTCGAGCTCCACTCCAAGCCGTCGATCGTGATCCTCGGTTCCGGCCCGAACCGGATCGGACAGGGCATCGAGTTCGACTACTCGTGTGTCCACGCCTCGATGGCACTGCGCAAGGCGGGCTACGAGACCGTCATGGTGAACTGCAACCCCGAGACCGTCTCGACCGACTACGACATCTCGACGCGCCTCTACTTCGAGCCGCTCACGCTCGAGGACGTCCTCGAGGTGATCGCGGCGGAGGACCGCACGGGCGGCGTCATGGGCGTCTTCGTCCAGCTCGGCGGCCAGACCCCGCTCAAGCTCGCCCAGCAGCTCGCCGATGCGGGCGTGCCGATCCTCGGCACGTCGCCCGAGGCGATCGACCTCGCCGAGCACCGCGGCGCGTTCGCCAAGGTGCTCGACGACGCGGGCCTCGTCTCGCCCAAGAACGGGACCGCAGTCTCGTTCGACGAGGCCAAGCGGATCGCCGATGAGATCGGCTACCCCGTCCTCGTTCGTCCGTCCTACGTGCTCGGCGGCCGCGGCATGGAGATCGTCTACGACGAGCCCAACCTCCACCGCTACATCGAGAACGCCACGGAAATCACGCCCGACCACCCGGTCCTGATCGACCGCTTCCTCGAGGACGCCATCGAGATTGACGTCGACGCGCTCTACGACGGCCGGGAGCTGTACCTCGGCGGGATCATGGAACACATCGAGGAGGCCGGAATCCACTCGGGCGACTCTGCGTGCGTCCTGCCGCCGGTCACTCTCGGCGAGGATGTCCTCGAGCGGGTGCGGGAGGCGACTGCCGCCATCGCCGAGGGCGTGGGAGTCCGCGGCCTCATCAACATCCAGTTCGCCCTCGCGGCCGACGTGCTCTACGTGCTCGAGGCCAATCCAAGGGCGTCCAGGACCGTCCCGTTCGTCTCCAAGGCGACGGGCGTCCAGCTCGCGAAGGCCGCCGCGCTCATCGGAACGGGCGTGTCCATCCACCAGCTCCGGTCTGCGTACCACATGCTTCCGGAGACGGGCGACGGCGCCGGGATCAACCCGAACGCGGCCGTCGCCGTCAAGGAAGCCGTGCTGCCCTTCAGCCGCTTCCGCACTCCCGAGGGCACGGTCGTCGACAGCCTGCTCGGACCCGAGATGCGCTCGACCGGCGAGGTCATGGGCATCGACAGGCACTTCGACACCGCGTTCGCGAAGAGCCAGGCCGCGGCCAACAACGCCCTTCCTACGTCCGGGCGCGCCTTCGTCTCGGTCGCGAACCGTGACAAGCGTTCGGTGATCCTCGGCGTCAAGAAGCTCGCCGACCTCGGCTTCGAGATCTACTCGACCGGCGGGACCGCCGCGGTGCTCCGGCGCAATGGGATCCAGGCGACGGTGGTGCGCAAGGTGGGCGAGGGTCCCGGCCCCGCCGGTGTCGATGGCGGGCAGGGCACGATCGTCGACCTCATCAACGACGGCCAGATCGACATGGTGTTCAACACGCCGTCCGGGGGCGAGGCGCGCGGTGACGGCTACGAGATCCGGGCGGCGGCGACCTCCAACGGGAAGCCGTGCATCACCACGGTTGCCGAGTTCAACTTCGCAGTCCTCGCGATCGAGGCGATGCGGCAGTTCGAGTGGACGGTCACGAGCCTCCAGGAGCACGCCGCACAGCTCCGGGATGCGGAGACCACCGGAACGGACGCGACGGCGGCGGAGCCGGCGAGTGTCTGAGCAGAGTCCCCGAGCGCGCCAGGCGGCGAGCCGGGGGCCGAGCCGCGCGCCGTTCGGCGCGCGGCTCGCCGCCGCGATGCGGGAGCGGGGACCCCTGTGCGTGGGCATCGATCCCCACCCGTCGCTCCTCGCCTCATGGGGCCTCACGGACGACGTCGACGGTCTGCGCCGCTTCTCCCTCGCCACCGTCGACGCGGTCGCCGACCTGGCGGCAGCCCTCAAGCCCCAGGTCGCACTGTACGAGCGTCACGGGTCGGCCGGGCTGGCCGTACTCGAGGAGGTGCTCGCCGCCTGCGGCGCCGCCGGCGTGCTCTCGATCGCCGACGCGAAACGCGGCGACATCGGCTCGACCATGGCTGCGTACGCCGACGCGTGGCTCGGGGACGGTTCCCCGCTCGCTGCGGACGCCGTCACGCTGAGCCCCTACCTCGGCTTCGGGTCGCTGCGCCCGGCCCTCGAGACGGCGGCGGAGACCGGGCGTGGAGTGTTCGTCCTCGCCCTCACGTCCAATCCAGAAGGGCCGTCCGTCCAGCACGTGGGGGGCGCCCACTCGGTCGCCAGGACCGTGTGCGAGGCGGCGAGTGCGGAGAACGCGCGCTATGCCGGAGAACCGCTCGGCAGCGTCGGGCTCGTCGTCGGCGCGACGGTGGGGGACGCCGTCGTGCGTCTTGGTCTGGACCTAGCAGCGATGGGCGGCCCCATCCTCGCACCGGGGATCGGCGCTCAGGGGGCGAACGGCGCCGCTCTCCGGGCGACGTTCGGGCGAGCCGCATCCCGCGTTCTCGGCACCTCGAGCAGGGAGATCCTCGCGGGAGGACCGGGGCGCTCGGGTCTTCGGGAGAGGGCAGAGCGCACGCTCGCGGACCTGGTGTGAGCCCGGTGGGGCGGCGCACGGCATTGCCACGCTAGAGCTCGCGGACTAGGTTCGGAGTCATCCGTGCGGGGGTGCGCGTGACAATCTACGTGGGAGGCGAGCATTGGGACTCAACCCCTTGACCGCTGAAGAACGGAACCGGGCAGTGTCGAAGGCGACGGCGGCGCGTGCACGCCGGGCCGAAGCGAAGTCTGCGATCAGGGCGGGAGACCTGAGCCTCGAGGAGCTCTTTCGGCAGGCTGACGAGGACGAGGCCCTTGCGCGCCTCAAGGTCACAGAGCTGCTCGAGTCGTTCCACGGCATCGGGCCCGTGCGCTCGCTCGCAATCCTCGACCAGCTCGGCATCGCCGCGAGCCGGCGTCTGCGCGGACTCGGCATCCACCAGCGCCGCGCGCTGATAGATTTTCTAGGAGCGGACTGACGCCGCAAACCGAACGAATTGCCGCAGGCCGGCGGAGGGAGCTAGGGAAAAGGCGTGGACAGTACAACGAGCGCACCCACCGGCGGAGGCCGTTCGTCGGGCGCCGCGAAGCACACCGGGCTCACGGTGCTCGCGGGTCCCACTGCCGTCGGCAAGGGAACAGTCTCGACGTACATCCGCGACAACTACCCCGAGGTCTGGCTCTCGGTGTCCGCGACAACGCGGCCTGCCCGCCCAGGGGAGCACGAGGGCGTCCACTACTTCTTCAAGACCCCCGAGGAATTCGATCGGCTCGTCGAGGAGGGGGCGTTCCTCGAGTGGGCGGTCGTCCACGGGAGGAACCGCTACGGCACTCTGCGGGCCTCGGTCGAGGACGCCATCGCCAAAGGAAAGGCCGTGCTCCTGGAGATCGACCTTCAGGGCGCACGGCAGGTCAAGGCCGCCATGCCCGAGGCACGATTCGTGTTCCTGGCCCCGCCGAGCTGGGACGAGATGGTGCGCCGGCTCGTGGGCCGCGGCACGGAATCGCCCGAGGAACAGCAGGCGAGGCTGGAAACGGCTAAAATAGAACTCGCTGCCGAGCCGGAGTTCGATTTCACTGTCGTCAATGACGACGTGCGGCGCGCGGCAGACGAGCTTGTTTCACTCATGGGCCTGACCCCCCACGCGCGCCAGTCGGCGCGCTAGAGGGCTGTTCAGGCCAACCGCACAGTGCATTGGAGAAAGTCGTGACTTCGAATCCCGAAGGAATCATCAACCCGCCGATCGACGATCTGCTGACGAAGTCGGACTCCAAGTACGGGCTCGTGATCTTCGGGGCCAAGCGCGCCCGTCAGATCAACGCCTACTACGCTCAGCTCCACGAGGGCCTCTTCGAGTACGTCGGCCCGCTCGTCGACACGAAGCTCAACGAGAAGCCGCTGTCGATCGCGCTGCGTGAGATCAACGATGGCCTGCTCGTGGCCAAGCGCGCCGAGGGCGACGCCGAGTCCCAGGACTGAGGCCGGGGCCGCGTGCGCGTCGTCCTGGGTGTCGGGGGCGGGATCGCCGCCTACAAGGTGGCTTCGCTCCTGCGCCTCTTCACGGAGGCCGGGCACGACGTGACCGCCGTCCCCACGGAAGCGGCGCTGCGCTTCGTCGGCAAGGCCACGTGGGAGGCCCTCTCCGGAAAGCCTGTCCATACGGGGGTGTTCGAGGCCGTCGAGACGGTCAACCATGTCCGCCTCGGGCACGAGGCGGACCTCGTCGTCGTGGCACCGGCCACGGCCGATCTGCTCGCGCGGGCGGCGGGCGGCCACGCTGACGACCTTCTGACCAACACCCTGCTCATGGCCCGGTGCCCGGTCGTCATGGCGCCAGCCATGCACACCGAGATGTGGCGGCATCCGGCCACCCAGGCGAACGTGGCAGTGCTTCGGGAGCGGGGCATTCACGTGCTGGACCCGGCAGAGGGCCGGCTCACCGGCAAGGACAGTGGCCCGGGGCGGCTGCCCGACCCCGAGGAGATCTTCGCTGCCGCCCTCGGCTTCGCCGGGGAACGGAGCCGGAACGCAACGCACGACGCCGCCCGCGCCCCTGAAGACGGCCTGCTCGCCGGGCGCAGGGTCGTCGTCTCCGCGGGGGGAACCCGCGAGGCGATCGACCCCGTCCGATTCCTCGGCAACCGCTCGTCAGGGAAGCAGGGCGTCGCCGTCGCACGCGCGGCGCTTGCGGCGGGAGCAGCGGTGACGCTGGTTGCGGCGCACCTCGAGGTCGCGCCGCCCGACGGCGTCGAACTCGTCAGGGTCGAGTCAGCCCTCCAGCTGCGCGATGCGATGGTGGAGCGCGCCGCGGCGGCAGATGCGATCGTCATGGCGGCAGCCGTGGCGGACTTCCGCCCGGCACGCCGCAGCAACGCGAAGATCAAGAAGCGTGACGACGCCCCGGACGAGCCGATCGAGCTCCTCCGCAACCCCGACGTGCTCGTCGAACTCGTCCGGCAGCGGGACGCGGCAGGATCGCCTCAAGTGGTCGTCGGATTCGCGGCAGAAACGGGCGACGAGGCCGGTGACGTGCTCTCCTACGGCCGCGCCAAGCTGGAGCGAAAGGGCTGCGACCTGCTCGTCGTCAACGAGGTGGGGACCGACCGTGTGTTCGGCCTCGACGAGAACAGTGTGACGATTCTCTCGAAGGACGGAGCGGCCCCCGAGCATGTGGCAGGCAGCAAGGACGAGGTGGCGCGCGCCGTCGTCGTCCGCCTCGCCCGTGAGCTCGACGCCCGCTGACAGACGGGCTCGAGCCGGCTTCTCCCAGCGCAACACACGCCCCGGTTCGTCGCGGGGCAGGAAGTAGAGTAGAGCAGTGACCCACGCTCCCCATGGCGCCGGATTCCCGGCCGACACGACCGCCCTCCGGCTCTTCACCTCCGAATCCGTCACCGAGGGTCATCCCGACAAGATCTGCGACCAGATCAGCGACGCGATCCTGGACGCCCTCTTGGCCGCCGACCCCGAGTCGAAGGTTGCCGTGGAAACGATGGCGACGACGGGACTCGTCCACGTCGCCGGCGAGGTCACCACCGACGCGTACGTCGAGATCCCCCAGATCGTCCGCAACACGATCCTCAGCATCGGCTATGACTCGTCCGCGAATGGCTTCGACGGCGCGCGTTGTGGCGTGTCCGTGTCGATCGGCCAGCAGTCCTCGGACATCTTCGACGGCGTCTTCAACTCGCTCGAGTCGCGCGAAGGCATGCTCGAGGACGAGTACGACCGCCAGGGGGCCGGCGACCAGGGCATCATGTTCGGCTACGCGAGCGACGAGACGCCGTCGTTCATGCCGACGCCGATCTGGCTCGCCCACCGCCTCTCCGAGCGGCTCACCGAGGTGCGGAAGAGCGGCGAGCTCGCGTATCTTCGGCCGGACGGGAAGACCCAGGTGACCGTCGGCTACGACGGCGACGAGCCCGTGACCGTGGAGACGGTGGTCATCTCGAGCCAGCATGCCGAGGGCACTCAGCTCTCCCAGCTCCGGGCGGATCTGGCGGATCACGTGATCGCGCCTGTGCTCGCCGCGAGCCAGCTCGAGAGCACCCACGTCCGCAGCATTCTCAATCCTGCCGGCCCGTTCATCATCGGCGGGCCCGTCGGCGACGCGGGCCTCACGGGCCGCAAGATCATCGTCGACACCTACGGCGGGTTCGCGCGCCACGGGGGCGGCGCGTTCTCGGGCAAGGACCCGTCGAAGGTCGATCGCTCCGGGGCCTACGCCATGCGCTGGGTCGCGAAGAACGTCGTCGCGGCGGGCCTCGCGCGCCGTGCCGAGATCCAGATCGCCTACGCGATCGGTCAGGCGCGTCCCGTAGGGATCTATGTCGAGACGTTCGGCACCGAGAGCGTCGACCCGCTGCGGATCAGCGCAGCGATCAACGAGATCTTCGACCTGCGCCCGAAGGCAGTCATCGATGCCCTCGACCTCAAGCGGCCGATCTACGCCAAGACCGCTGCCCACGGGCACTTCGGCCGCGACGAGCCGGACTTCACGTGGGAGCGCCTCGATCGCGTCCAGGCCCTCAAGGACTACTTCAACGGCTGATGGCGGCACCGACGCCCAGTAGTGGGCAAGGATCGGGCTCAGCGGCTCCGCGGGTTGCGCAGCCTTCGCTCCTGCTGGGTTTTCCGGAGCCGACACTCGCTCCGGCGACGCCCCCGGCGGCCCGCGAGCTTCCCGTCGCCCGCGTGTGCGTCGAGTCGCCGCTCCCGCAGCTGGACCGCACGTTCGACTACCTCGTGAGCGAGGATCTCTCTGAGGCGGCCCAGCCCGGAGTCCGGGTGCGGGTCCGAGTCGCAGGACAGGAGCACAGCGGCTTCATCCTCGACCGCGTCGAGTCCTCGGACGCGGGTGTGGCCCTCCAGCCGCTCGCGAAGGTGGTCTCTCCCGCCGTCGTCCTGACCCCCGAGGTCCTGAGGGTGTCTCTGGCCGTCGCGGAGCGCTGGGCCGGAGCCCTCGGGGACGTCCTGCGGTTCGCCGTTCCGCCCCGCGCGGCGCGCGTCGAGGCGGAGTACCTTCCCGACGTCGCCGCCCCGGAACCCACCGCCGCTGCTGAGGTCCGCGGGGCCGACGTCGCGCAAGCGGACGGCATCCCAGATCTCGCCACGGGACCGGGTGTGTGGGCCGAGCTTCAACGGGGACCCGCGTTTCTTCGACATCTCGGCGCGGGCGGCAGTCCCCGTGCCTCAGTGCAGGCTCTCGAGGGCTACGGCCCGCAGGGATGGCCCCAGCTCGTCGCCGAGGCCGTCCGCACGGCACGCCTTTCGGGGCGGGGAGCCCTCGTCGTCGTGCCCGATCGCCGCGACCTCGAGCGGGTACGGGCCGCGCTCGAGGCGGCGCTCCCCGATGAGCCCGTCGTCCGCCTCGCCGCCGAGGACGGCCCGAGCCAGCGGTACCGCGGCTTCCTCGACCTCCTGAGCGGCCGCGCCCGCGTCGCGGTGGGGACGAGGGGTGCCGTCCTCGCTCCGGTGCGGGACCTGGGTCTCGTCGTGTGCTGGGACGACGGCGACGACCTCCACGCCGAACCGCGCGCGCCCTACTTCCATGCGCGCGAGGTCTGCCTCCTGCGCGCCGAGATCGAGGGGTGCGCACTCCTCCTCGCGGGCCACACGGTTTCGGTCGAGGCGCAGCGGCTCGTCGATTCGGGCTGGCTCCAGAGCGTTGCTCCGGCGCGGTCTCTCGTGCGCCGCCGGCTTCCGCGCGTCGTCAGCACCGCGGACAGCTTCGAGACCGCTCGCGATCCGTATGCGCGCATCGCGCGCCTTCCGCACGCGGCGTGGCAGCTAGCGCGCGAGGCGCTTGCCGAGGGGCCAGTCCTGGTCCAGGTGGCGCGGGCTGGGTACGCACCATCCCTCGCCTGCGAGCGCTGCCGGGAGCCCGCCCGCTGTGAGCACTGCTCGGGGCCGCTCGCCGAGTCCGTCAGCCGGGGGAGCCGCACGGTCGCGTGCCGCTGGTGCGGGACGCCGGCCGGAGCGTGGGCCTGCCCGCACTGCGGTGCGCGCTCGTTCCGCCGGGCTGCGGTCGGCGCGCTGCGTACTGCCGAGGAGCTCGGGCGCGCCTTTCCCGGCGCCGTCGTCATCACCTCGTCCGGCGATCAGGTGAAATCCGAGGTACCCGACAGCCCGGCCCTCGTCGTCGCCACCGTGGGCGCCGAACCCGTCGCGCCGTCGGGATACGCCGCTGCGCTCCTCCTCGACGGCGACTCCCTCCTCGCACGGGAGACCCTGAAGGCCGGCGAAGAGGCGCTGCGGCGTTGGCTCAACGCCGCGGCGCTCGTTCGGCCGGCGGACGGCGGCGGTCGGGTGGTCGTGACGGCGGCCGAGCACGAGGCCGTAGCGGCCCTCGTTCGGTGGGACCCCGCTGGCTTCGCGGAGCGCGAGCTCGCGTTGCGAAGGAGCCTGGGACTGCCCCCCGCGGTGCGCATTGCGGCGGTTACCGGGACGCGGGCGGCGGTCGACGCGTTCGCGGGCGCCGCGGCGACCCTGCTTGCCCTGCCGGGAGTACGCACTGCGGGTCCCGTCCCCGTTTCGCCCCCTTCGCAGGGTGCAGCCGAAGACGCCTCGTGGCGACTGCTCGCGTTCTTCCCGATCGCGGATGGCCCGGAGGTCTCGCGCGGGCTGAGAGCCACGCGCATCGCTCAGGCTGCCCGTCGCGGCTCAGAACCGGTGCAGCTCAGGCTCGACGCCGCGGACCTCATCTAGGGCAGCGTCAAGGCAGCGCCGTCACCTCGAGGCAGCGCCGTCACGCCGGAGCCGGAACCGTTCGATGGCCTCCTCGGCAGCCTCGAGCAGAGCCTGCGCCGAATGGTCCCAGCTGAACTTCTCGGCTTGCCGCGCGGAGGCGCGGGACGCCTCGCTCCAGGTATGCGGCACCTCGAGTTCGCGCACGGCAGCGGCGAAGGCTTCGGGGGAGTCGGGATCGACGAACCGGGCAGCCTCGCCGCCGACTTCCCGGAAGATGGGAATCTCGCTCGCAATGACGGGTGTCCCGACCGACATCGCCTCGACGAGCGGCAGCCCGTAGCCCTCTGACCGGGACAGGCTCACGAGTGCCGTCGCGCTCCGCAGGAGGTCCTCGTACTGGGCTTCGCTCACGCCACCGTGGAACTCGACCGAGGCGCCCGGCGGAATGGCCGCCTCGAGTTCTGCTCTGCGGGCCGGGCTCACGCGGCTGAGGAGGTGCAGGGTGTAGTCGGGCAGCGCGGCCATCGCGGCAAGTACCGTCTCGACGTTCTTGTACGGCATGAACGAACCCATGTAGAGCAGGCTTCGGCTCGGCTGGGCCTCAGGGTCCCGAGGCACCAGGCCCCCCTGGGGCGCGTTGCCGACGATGCGCACCGGACGTTTGGTGAGCTGTTTCTCGGCCATGAGCCACTTGGTCGTGCGGCTGACGGTCGCGACGACGTCGGCCCGGTTGAGGAGCATCCGCTGCGGCCAGTAGGCCTTGTGGTAGAGACGCCACAGCACGCGGACGGGCGCGGGGAGGAAGCCTGGCGGGTCCGGGTGCTCGTAGTAGATGAGGTCGTGGAGGGTGAGGATGAGCGGGTAGCGGCGCCCCCACGACCCCATGGTCTGCATGGGGCAGAACACGACGTCGGGCTCGAGTCCGTTGACTCGGGCTGCGATGAAGAGCTCGGCGGGGGAGAGCGGGCTCGATACTCTGACATGGGGCACGTCGGGCAGGAGGGCAAGCTGGCGCTCGTCGCTGATCAGCATTGCCGTCTCGGTGCGGGACGCCACGGCCTCGATGAGGCTCGCGCCGTACCGGCTGATCCCGTCGTGGTGGTCCGTCCGGGTGAAGCGGGCGTCAATCAGGAGCCTCATTCGCCGGCCCTCGGTTCGAGCTCGCCCAAGAAGGCGTGAATCGCGTCAGCGGCCGGCTGAGGCGTTTCGTAATGGATGAGGTGCCCGACGCCGGGAATCACCGTGAGGCGGGAGTCCCCGAGCCGTGAGTGGAAGTCCCGTACAGCTGCGAGCGGTGCCACCTCGTCCCGATCGCCGGCGATGAGGAGCACCGGCAGCGAGAGCTCGCCGGCAACCTCCGCCGCGGTATGGGAGACCGAGGCGCGGAATGATTCGAGGAGCACGTCGCGGCTCGCGAAGCTCGAGAAATGCTGTGCGTGCTGGCCGTGGACGAATCGCCTGAGGTCCGGGTCGCGCGTCTTGGCCATCGCTTCGCTCATGACCCGGACGATACCCGGGTGCCTCAGGAGGGCAGATCCCATCGACTCAGGCAGGCCAGCCCCAGCGCGGTAGTAGCCGACGGCGAGGCGGCTGAGGACGCCCTGCGGTCCGTCAAGCGCGGGGGACGAGATGGGATTCACGAGCACGAGGCGGGAGAACCGGCCGGGGTGCTCGGCACAGACCCGTGCGGCGACGATCGAACCGAACGAGTGCCCGAGGAGCACCGTGTCCGGCCCCAGCCCGAGTTCGTCGGCGAGGGCAGTCACCCAGCCTGCGTAGCCTTCGATGTCGTGTGGGCGGCCGCGAAGCGGCGACGACGCCCCGAACCCGGGGAGGTCGGGCATGACGACGCGAACGTCCGGCAGCAGGTCGACGATGCGGAGGAGGCCGTGATGCGTCCCCCGGAAGCCGTGGATAGCCAGGATCGTCGGGAGGATCTCGACCCCTCGGGAGCCGTCGGATCGTCCGCTGCCGGCCGGCTCGTAGGTGAAGACGGCCGTCTTCGAGCCGAGCACCTCGAGGGTGGTCTGCTGCTCACGCGCTTCGATGGCCGGGGAGAGGAAGCCGGCCTCGGCCGTAGCCGCCATCAGTTCACCTCATCCGGGTTGGAGCCCGTTCGCTGGCCGCGATCTAGCCCGGTGATGCGGTCGACATCGTCGGCAGTCAGGTCGAAGCCGAAGACGTCTGCGTTCTCACGGATGCGCTCGGCGCTGCTGGCCTTCGGGATGACGATGTGTCCGCACTCCAGATGCCAGCGGATCACTGCTTGGGCGGGCGTGACCCCGTGGGCTGCGGCGATCTCGCCGATCACCGGATCCTCGAGGACGCGGCCGCGGCCGAGCGGAGACCACGCCTCCGTGCGGATCCCGAGCTCGGCGTGGACGGTCTTGAGGAGGTCCTGCTGGAGCCATGGGTGGAGCTCCACTTGATTCACGGCCGGCATCACGGTGCACTCCGCGGCGATGCGGCGGAGGTGCTCGGGCTGGAAGTTGCTGACTCCGATGGCGCGGACGCGCCCCTCCTCCAGAAGACGCTCGAGTGCGCGGTAGGTCTCGACGAAGAGTCCCCGCGCAGGGCACGGCCAGTGGATGAGGTAGAGGTCCACGTAGTCGAGCCTGAGGGCGGAGAGCGAGCGCTCGAAAGCGCGCAGGGTCGCATCGTAGCCGTGGTCACTGTTCCACACCTTGGTGGTGACAAAGACGTCTTCGCGCGGAAGACCGCCGTCGGCCGCCTCGGCGACGGCCCGTCCAACCCCCGCCTCGTTGCCGTACATCGCCGCGGTATCGAGGCTGCGGTAGCCTGCGGCAAGGGCCTCCCCGGCTAGCCGGGCGGCGTCTTCTGGCGGCACCTTGTACAGTCCGAAGCCGAGCCGGGGCATGTCGACGCCGCCGGCCAGGGTCACGCTGGGGGACTGGGTCATGCCCCGACTCTACCGGCCCTGCCCCCGAGGTGGACCTCGCGCGCCCGGGCTCAGGCGCCCAGGGCGAGAAGTGCGCGCCCGGGCTCAGGCGCCCAGGGCGAGAAGTGCGCGCCCGGGCTCAGGCGCC